>NZ_JAYLLN010000007.1:0-97012 GCF_037126265.1 Sphingobacterium tenebrionis | reverse complement strand
TACTAAGACAGCCCTAGGCTCTCCCTCTTTTCACTAAATACAGCAAATCTATAAAACAAAAAATGTCTCCTACATTTGCTTGACACAAACATAGGAGACAGCCTCTTTTTTATTTTGTGAAAGTTTTGGTCGTTAAAAAATTATAAAACACCCAATAAGGATTTAGCTCCTTTGATGTGGGTATCATCCTGTGTCAGGATAGCAAAATATCCATAGGCAAGCGCGGATGCGGCTGCTCTTTCAACCGTTTGCTCAAATAGTTTGTCCCATGTCTTCCCTCCCAACCTTTCGTAAGTTTGGATCAACTCCTTAAGGCTTTCTTCACCAAAGACATTTAAGTGGCCACTGAAGTCAATGGATGGATCACCAAACTGAGCGGTCGTCCAATCGATAATACCTGTAATTTCTCCAGCTTGATTAGTTAAAATATGTCCTGCATATAAATCGCCATGGATGAAACTTGTGAAATCAGGCCACAATGCATCCTGTTGCAGCCAGGCTTTATATCTTGATTCCAATTCTTCCGAAATACCAAGCTCTGATTTGACCAGGGTTAAGCGGCTATCAATTTCAGGTCTGAGATCTCCGGCATCCATCATTTTTATGTGATTCTTTTTAGCATCCTCTGCAGGGATCTGGTGCAGGTCGTAGAGCGTATGGGCTAATGAAGGAACAAAATGCGGATTATGCTGGTCCATGTTCCATTTCACTGCATAAGAGGCGTCGTAGGTTAAAACGGGCTTTCCCTTTAAAGCAGGATAGGCAACCAACCTTTCTGTACTGATGACCCAATCAGGGATTTCTACCTTTAAAAAGGGTTGGACAAAACTTAGGATATTCTTTTCTTCCTGGATCTGTTTTAGCATCTCAGGGCGTCGAGGGATTCTTAATATCCATTCTTTTCCTTGGATATCCTTCGCCATTCCGACCCTAAAATCAATACCCATCTCACTGAAATGGATCTGATCGATTAAGGCTAAGCCATGTTCTTTTGCGAGGTGCTTGATCTCTTGGTCAATCATATTGGTTAGTCATTTGCTTGAGATCGCAAGACCCAAATATATCCGACGATAGGAATAAAAACCACCTTCAGAAAATCAAGGAAGCGTTCCGCGGGAGTGCGATCATGATAAATAATAATATTACCCACACAGTAACGCACTACAAAATAAACGTGGATAAATAGGATTATATAAATTACTGTTAACAATGGGTTTGCGGAATAATCGATAAATGCTAACATATGATTGAATTAGTCTATAATAAATTTATGATAATTTAATCAAATAATACCATTTATTTTAAATTATTTATTACCAAAGGATTAAGATAATTTAGTATTTCATAAATTTATCTTATAAAATCATTTTAAAAATTAAAATGATTTATTTTTATAACTATCATATTGTCCAATTATTAACCAATCAACATCTTATGGACAGGAATATAAAGCTCATTTTCAGCTTCTTCATGCTGATTATATTAATTTCCCTAGCTGGTTTTTATACTTCTTATATTAGCCACCTCCCCAATTTCTCACATTTCCCCTTACTGATCCACCTCCATTTCATTGGATTTGTAGGTTGGTTTGTGCTACTCATCATCCAGCCAATCCTGATAGCAAAAGGAAAAAGGAGATTGCATCGATCATTAGGTAAAACTGCCTACGTCCTCATCCCGCTTTTGATTATTAGTATCCTATTATTGGTTTTGCAACAAACAGAACGTGAATTTGAATATTCCATACAAAAAGCCTTGATGACCTCCTTTATCGGGTTTATTGATGCCCTATCTTTAGGGGTCTATTTTACCATTGCTATGATGAATTCAAGAAATCAGCGATGGCATGTTGCCTTTATTATTGCTTGTTCCCTGGTAATCCTAAACCCTGGAATGTCCAGATTACTTAATCAGATCCATCCAGGATCTGGATTACTCGCAGCTAGCCTACTCCCTATTCTAGTAAGCTTTTCAATACTTATTTTTGAAAAAATAAATTATCAAAAACCTATTTTAAAAAGCCCCTACCTCCTATTTTTAGGATGTTGGATAGCGGAGATCCTGTTGCTGATGATTATTCCCAGAACAGACTTTTGGAAAAACTTCGTACTTGCAATCCTCCAATGAAAAAACCATCACCCCTACAGATTGTTACTAATAAAGAAACTATTGAAAAATAATCTTTAAAACAATCATTATGGCTGATACGATCAAAGCAGAAAAAGACCCCAACATTTTCAAAGAAATACGCGAATTTCTAGATGGATTGAACAATAGCGGTGATAAACCACTGGAAACATTGGCACCAGAAGATGCCAGAAAAGTATTGGAAGATGCCCAGAAATCCGTAAAGGTGGATTATTCCGGAATCACAGAAGAAGAAAAAACGATCGAACAGGACGGACTAACTGTTAAAACAATTATAGTAAAACCTGAAGGTACTACGGATAAAAAATTACCGGTGTTCATCTTTATTCATGGAGGAGGGTGGATATTGGGAGATTACCCAACACATAAAAGATTGGTTAGGGATCTTGTGGTTCAAAGTGGTGCCGCAGCCGTATTCGTTGATTATACCCGATCTCCGGAAGCGAAATACCCTACTGCCATCAATGAAATTTATGCCGCAACCAAATGGGTTTCAGCGCATGGTGATGAAATTGGTGTCGATGGCAAGAACCTCGCCGTGGCTGGGAATAGTGTAGGTGGAAATATGTCGGCAGTGACCTGTTTGATGGCAAAAGATAAATCAGGTCCCGAAATAAAATTCCAATTGTTGTTGTGGCCGGTTACTGATGCGAATTTCGAACGGGAATCCTGGAAGAAATATGCAGAAGGCCGATTCTTAACTGTTGGCATGATGAAATGGATGTGGGATAATTATTTGCCTGATGTAGCTAAAAGAAAAGAATACTACGCATCACCTTTCCAAGCAGATTTGGAAAAATTGAAAGATTTGCCACCAGCATTGATTCAATTGGCTGAAAATGACATCCTATTTGATGAAGGCTTGGATTACGGAAGGAAACTCGATGAAGCGGGCGTTCCAACAACCATCCAAACATACAACGGTTTTATCCATGATTATGGTTTATTAAATCCATTAAATCATATAGAAGCCGTCAAATGTTCGGTTGAGCAAGCTGCTCAAGCACTGAAAAAAGCATTATTCAAAAGCTAATTTCAATTCAAAAAATAGTAAAAATAGAGCTACTGGTAGACCATTTTAACAAACGGTTCACGACAAAAAGAATAATATTTTGTTTTTTATGCTTTCAATTGACTAAATTGTAATATATTTAGAATAAATAAAGGCTTTAACATTAAATTTACCTTTGCTGAACATGAACATCAAAATAGTCGGATCCGGTAGCTTTATACCTGATACCAAGATAAAAAATGCAGATTTCGAGAACCATATCTTTTTAGATGAAGCAGGCTCGCCAATCAAAAACCCAGAATCTATCATTCGTAAATTCAAGGATATTACCGGGATTGAAGAGCGTAGATATGCCTCCAAAGAATTGGTCAGTTCAGATCTTGCCTTCTTTGCATCCGAAAAAGCGATCGAAGACGCTGGAGTGGACAAGGAAACCCTGGATTATATCATTGTTGCCCATAATTATGGAGATGTGCCTTCTGGTACTATCCAATCCGATACAGTACCTAGCCTGGCCAGTCGGGTTAAGCAGAAATTAGGTATTGAAAATCCTAATTGTGTGGCCTATGATTTATTGTTCGGCTGTCCAGGTTGGATCGAAGGAATGTTACAAGCCAATGCCTTTATCCGTTCCGGAATGGCAAAAAGATGTTTGGTAATCGGTACGGAAACCTTATCCCGTTTAATAGACCCTTCCGATCGTGATTCGATGATCTATGCAGATGGAGCTGGTGCAGTAGTCGTTGAAGGAACTACAGCTGATGAGGGGATGTTATCCTATGCAAGTGCTACCTATGCCTTGAACGAAGCGGGCTATCTATTCTTTGGCCCTTCGTACAATAAAGAGGCAGAACAGGATACGCGTTATATTAAAATGAAAGGTCGCAAGATCTATGAATTTGCACTTACCAAAGTACCTTTGGCCATGCAGCAATGTTTGGAGAAAGGAAACATTGCCATTACCGACATCAAGAAAATCCTGATCCATCAGGCCAATGAAAAAATGGATGAAGCAATCGTTGAACGTTTCTATGGCCTGTATGATATGACTCCACCAGAACACATTATGCCGATGACGATCAATAAATTTGGGAACAGCAGTGTGGCGACTATCCCTACTTTATACGATTTGATCATCAAAGGATTGATGGAAAAACATGAATTAAACAAGGGTGATGTGATTTTATTTGCTTCAGTTGGAGCTGGTATGAACATCAATGCTTTTACTTACCGTTTATAATCTCGGAAATTGAGTTATTTTTGTAAAAAGAAATTATCATGAGCGATCCAAATAGCAGAAGCAATATCAAGCCAGGCATAGTCGTTAACATCATTCTCAAGAAGGATCAGCGATCTGGAAATTTAACAGAAGGTATTGTGAAAGACATATTAACCTCAGCCGCATACCATAGCCGAGGAATTAAAGTAAGATTAACCGATGGCCAGATTGGCCGAGTAGCAGAAATCATAGAGGAAGATTAGTCTTCCTCTTTTTTTGTCCAAAAAATATTAGTCATTCGCTATTTGAATTATATTCAAGATTAATTACCTTCGATATACCATATTAAAGACAAAAATTATGAATCTATCTTACATTGGCACAAACGAAATATTAATTATTCTTGTAGGTTTAATCTTATTGATAGCTGTTTTAACCTTAGCTGTCGTTTTGGTGAAAAAAATAAGAAATTAATGAGCTAAAGAAATCCTGTTTAGGATTTCTTTAAGATCCCTTTTTCAACCGCATCTTGAATCAGTCCTTCAGCATAATCCCAAATGCTGCTGGAACCATATTTCATGACGCTTTTCTTTGCATAGACCTTCTCGTAAGTAACCCCAGGCATATTCCAGGTACCGCCATTATTGGAGTAATTTTGGAGCAGGGGCTCCAATCTATCCATCGTACGTGCAAATTTTGCCTCCATACTTTCTCCAAGCTCAAATTCTTCCCAAATTGCTGTAAATTCTTCTGCTTGTTCCTTCGGTAATATTCCAAATATCCGTTTTGCCGCTAGACGCTCCTCCTCCGTATTATCATGGCTTTTTAGGCTGTCGTAGATAAAGGTATCGCCAGCGTCGATCTCCACGATATCGTGGATCAGAACCATTTTAACCACTTTAAGGACATCCACTTCTTCATTGGCATGCTGTTGCAATACGATAGCCATCATCGCCAAATGCCAACTATGTTCCGCATCATTCTCCCTCCTATTGCTGTTCAATAGTCGCGTCTGTCTTTCGATATATTTCAGTTTATCGATCTCTTTTATAAATGCTATCTGTTTGATCAGGTCTTCAGGAATCATAGTAATGTGAATGTTGGATTCAAATATACCGAAATAATAACAAGCTATTACAAATCAGGGTCTACCCGAATATGTACACCTCGTCCGCCAAATCTGGAAAGATCGTACCGAAGGTTCAAGGAAAATACCCGCGTGATCACATTCGTTCTGGAATCGATAATGGAGTTACCCATCACCTGTCTATTCAACATATTCCCTTGGTTCAGTAGATCACTCACCCGAGCTGATAAAAACAGGTTTTTGTTCTTCAGGAACATCTTGGTGATGCCCAATCCGATCAACAAAGGATTCTGATTCGCCAATGCATAGCCCGTATTGATCCGTTTACTCGTGTTGAATTCCGCCTGATAGGTCTTCAGGAATTCCACCCGACCATTTACTGCCATGTTGAGATTATGAAGCTTACGGATGGATTCCTGTAGGGATGGATTCTCATTCCGGCTAAAGGAGTAATTAACATTACTATTGATCTTTACCTTTGGAAGGTTCAATCGACCGTTCCAGGAAGCACCAAATGATTTGGTCGTGAAGAAGTTCTTTGCCGTCATCTGTCCAATATTGAACACCGGATCCATTCCCCCTCCAAAACCCATCATGTTCGAAAGTCCAACAATATTATTGTTGTTCACCTGATTATAATTTAATCGGGTAGTCAGGATTACCGTTTTCAAATTGATGTTCATGGAAAGGGCCTGCGAATAATTCAATCCTTCATTGGAATACCCTTCATTGTCAATATATTGGATCCTATTGGAAACGCCGATACTACCATCGTAAGTTAAGCGCCACTTCTTATCCTTCATCGGCAGAGTAAAAGTATAATTACCTCCCAGATTATAGTTTCCATTGGCATTGATATAGCGCGTTTCCCTTTTAAAACTACCCAGGGTATCCGGTAGGATGATGATATTCTCCACCACTTGATCCTGAATGGTACTGAAATTGGCAGATACCATCAAGCTTTTTCCCGTTTCCTGTTTGACGAAATTATAATTCGAACTGAAATTATGCGAAAAAAATGGTTTCAGATCAGGATTACCGATGATGATATTCTGCAAGTTCCGAGTATTTGGAATTGGCTGTAATTGGAATTGGGAGGGTGCCGAGTTTCTACCATTATAGCTCACAGCTATTGTTTTTCCAGGTTTTACCTGAGTGCTAAAATTCAGTACAGGTGAAAAGTTGAGGGAATTGTTCTCAATTTCTTGATCCAACTGCGCATAATAATTCTTCTGCAACAAGGGATTGAAATTGATTCCTGCAGAGAAATTGGTCTTTTGCTTTGAATAATTATAATTGACTCCGATGGTCTGCGCGATGACCTGGTTCCGCATGTAGGAGCTTAAGGAATCTACATAATAAAAATCCCTACTGGCTGTATCCAGTACCGAAGTGGCCAAATTGTTGGTCGATTTGGAGAAGTTAAACCGATAGTTCAAACTGATCGATCTACGCAATAAAGAATCCTTCTTACTTTTTCCGATGGAAAAATTATATCCGGTACTGAAATTTAACGACTCCGATTTATTATCGTTCGTAATATTCCGATGCAATAAGGAGTCCTTTAAAAGATCGCCAGAAGTTTGATCGTAATATAGGGTATTGCTCAAAATGGATTGCAGGGATTCTGAACTGCTACGATTGTAATGGAAATTACCCGAGATATATTTTTTACCTTCTTTCAATTTGCGGTTCAACATCAGGCTAACCCCTACATTCGGGGTTCTGGAAGTATTTTCGTTTTCATTCCGAAAACCCTGTTTCATCGCTCCGGTTTGATTGTTTGCCGAAATATTGGAATTGGTCATCTTACCAAAACCCAGATTGATGTCTGAATTGATAAACCATTTATCCGTTCTATTATTTAATCCTGCAGTAAGATTATGGTTCGATCCCCCATTATCTCCTTCACTATTCGAATTGTTATAATAGGTCCCTATGGTACTTACGGTTTCGACAAAGGATTCATTGGTAAATGCAGAAAGATTTCCACGCCCATTATATCCAAAATTATAATTCCCTTTTTCCTTGAATTTATTCCGATGATTGACAGACAGATTAAAGGATTGATTGATACCCGCACCATTATTCTCCGTCATCACGTTAAATCGAGCGCCATTTTGTTGCTTTTCTTTCCAAAAACTAAAATCTCCACCGATCTCTGCCTTATCGTTACTTGCGGTCTCGGCATTGGCATTTCCAAACTTGCCCTTGTTCATGCCCGGCTTCGTTTCAATATTGATCAGTTTACCAGGTTCTCCGGTCTTCACCCCCGTGAAATTAGCTTCATCACCATAATCCTCAATGATCTGGATCTTGGAAACTATTTCAGCCGGCAATTTCTTGATAAAATCATCCAGGTTATTGGTAAAAAAATCTTCCCCGTTCACACGTAGTTTCATGACCGGCTTCCCATTGGATTCCACCTTGTTGTTCTCATCCACCACCAGCCCAGGAAGTTGTTTGATGAGGTCGGCGAGATCATCCCCTTCCAAGACATCAAATGCCGCCGCATTGTATTCTACTGTATCCTTTTTGATCGTAATCGGATTGGGCTTTTTATTGATCACCAATTCCTCCAGTTGAATGGTTTTAATTTTGAGCACGATACGTACAGTGGTTGGCTTATCAGAGATTTCGACGCTGCGCACTTCCATTTCGGAAGATATGTTGGAAACCTGCAATTCCGCTGTTCCAATCTTCACCTTTTTAAAGCTGAATTCACCCTTCTTATTACTGGAAGTCTTAAGTGTATCTTTTCCGGATATCAGAAAAACCTTGGCACCTTCAACCGCATTTCGGGCACTATCGATCACTGTACCATTCAACTCCCCGAATTCCTGGGCATTCGCTTGAAAAGCAAGGAAAGAAATGCAGGAAACTAAAAATAATTTTAATAAATGCCTCATATAGTAAAGCATTTATTGTCATAATTGGTAGACATCAAAAACCTTTTTTTAAAATTTTCGTTAAATGTAAAAAAATAATCAGCCACTTTTCTGTAACATAAATGTTAATCAGAAAAAATAACATAAATTTAACTATTGGGTTTTGTTTAGTCCTTTTAGAACCTGCCTTGATCAATCGAACAAGCCATCATGATTGCGGATCCTTGATTTTAATTTCTGACGGATATTCTTTCGGTGGGTGCGAATCGTCATGACACTACGGTGCAAGATCTCTGCAATCTCCTGACTGGATTTTCCTTCTTTTATCAATTTATAAATTTCGAGTTCCCGATCGGTTAGTCCAAAATCATTTTTCATGATGGATTCGGAGGTACTATGCAATGTTTTTTCATCGCCATAGATGCTTTTCCCTTCAAATACCTTACGAATAACACTGATTAAATCCTCCGCATCCAATTCCTTGGAAATATAGCCCTCTACGCCGATAGCTTTCAATTCCGCGAAAAAAGCTTGGTTGACCTCCAGGGATAAAATAATGATTTTAGCCTGAGGTCGAATCTGTTTGATTTCCTTGGCAATACTGATCCCAGACCGCTCGTTCAAATACATATCCAATAAAATGATATCAGGTTCATGTTGATTTAACATCCCTCGGATATGATTTCCATCTGAATAGCGCTGTAAAAGGACCATATCAGTCTCCGACGCTAAAAGCGCGTGAAGACCATCAGAGAATAACCGGTGGTTATCAATATTGACCAATTTAATCATGCTGAATCCCTTTCTTTTTAAGTGGCAAAACGATATTTACCGAACAGCCCTCTTTGTTAATAATAAAATCAAAACTTCCATCATAATAATCAACTCTGGATCGGAGATTCGACATCCCCATCCCTATCCCCTTTCCTATCAAACCCATATCAATTTCTTCGGAGCGACCATTATCATGAACCATCAAACGGACTTCCGATTCATCCACGGCCAGATCAACTTCAAACAAGCTGGCATTTTTAGCATGCTTAACCGCATTGGTCAGCAATTCTTGATAGATTCTGAACACATGAACCTTCATGTCCCAGGGAATGTGATATTCATTCCCTATACAGGATAGATGGATTTCAAATTGATGGGCAAAAGCTTGTACATCTGATCGGATGGTTTCAAAAAGGCCATTCAATTCCAGATTTCTAGGGGCAATCTGATGTATCAGTCTTTTAAAGTCAAAATTTATCCCCTTTAGCATTTCTTGAACTTTACCTGATTGCTGTAGGTTTTCTTTCGAAAGAAGCAGACGAAGTCCTTGGATTGTTCCCCCAATACCATCGTGTACATCTTGGGCGATCCTTAGTCGTTCCTTTTCCTGGGTAATGATCAGTTCATGGGCCAACTGCCTTCTCTTCTCTTCACTCTGTTCAATACTTCGCTTGAAAAACTCAAAATCCTGTTTATACTTCACCGTAAATACGATCATCAAATAGATAACCTCTACTGCAAATGCGAATATGATGTTCCCAGGCCGTATAAATTGAGGAATATGAATATAATTAAGGGAGCTGAACAAGTACAGCAGTACGGATATAATAAGCAATGTATTCCCCAACAGGTAATGCATGATAAAAGGAGTTCTTTGTCGTATAGCGATCCAGATATTCATCAACAGTCCGAAAGTTTGCATCAACAGCACCGCAACAAAAAAGTATTGGAAATATTCCAGTATTTGGGAATGTTGAGGCAGCAGCAAATTCAACAATAAATAAAAAAAGACTGCTATGAGTGCTACCCGATTTAGCAGTTTCAAACGATGGCTATAATTGGGCAAAAACTTATCCTGTTGAACAAAAGCAATAAACACATGTACGTTGAAATATAAGGTCAAAGCCAGGAAGCTTAATTTTGGGATCCTAGCCCAGCCTTCATAAATATATGAAGGGATGAGGTAGACATCATGTAGGTACTCCACGGTATTAAAAGCCACAAGGCAACTGATGTAGCCTAACATCATGCCATAGAAGCGTTTCTTCAGAATGATGAAGAGGAATAAGTTAAAAAGCATGGCAAAAAAGAAAAAGCCATAATACCTTCCCAATAAAAAAGATAATCCTAACTCATAGGTTAAAATATCACTTTTGGTACTGATATCGGTGGGAAAATACAGGGTTTTCCGTCCAAACACTTCTGTTTTTAGCAAAAAACTTTTGGTCTCGCCTGCTTCCAGTGGTATTTCAAAACTTACCGACCTTAAGGGCACTTCTCGGTCCGCTAATTTCATAAAATGGGATTGGTCCCTTCTCGATATGAGGAAATTGGAGGAATCAGCCATCTCAAATAGGCTGAATTTAATACCATCATTGTAGAAACTCCACAAATAGTTCTCCCGGTATTTAGACTGGTTGGAAATGCTAATGGAAAACCAGTGGGTACAATCCGTGATTCCACGATTTACAACTGAACCTGCTGGCATAGGCTGAAATTTGCCTTGTTTCCATTTCTCAACAACCTGTATCGCCCTTTCCCTTCCACTACAATCTACATATTCTCCTAGATATTGAACAATACGAATGTCATTGGCTCCTGGAACTTTCAAGGTATCCTGCGAATAGGCAGTAACCTGAAAAACAAATATCATCCATAACAATAATGGAAGATTTTTCATTAACAATTAGTTAGGTTATACGAATATAGTCTTCTGGAATTAAATTATCAAAATTATATTTTTCCAGTTAACAGAATTTTTTAACGTATTCCCCTGGCGTGCACTGGTACATCGCCCTAAATTGTTTAACAAAATAACTGGATGAATTGAATCCCGACCTATATCCAACTTCTGCAATAGACAATTCTCCTTGCAGCAGCATATTGCAGGCCTTTGCCAATCTTTCCTGCATAATGTATTGCCCAGGTGTTTTACCTGTATAAGCATCAAAAATCCGAAACAAGGTACTTTTACTGCAATTAGCAATATCCATCAGTTGTTCGGTACTGATTGCAAGATGCAAGTGTTCCTTGATATAATTTTTGACATCTAGAAACTGTTGCTGGTATTTCCCTAATTCGTGTACCTGTATATGCTCCTGTTGAGCAGTGATCAACCTGACGAAAAGGGATTTAAGTATGAGATCAAAAAGCGGGTAATTATTCTTTTCTTGATTGATGGCCTGCAATAATTCATTAAAAGATCTGACAATACCTACATTGTTATTGAAATGAAAATGCCTGAAATCCAACTCCCAAGGGCCGTTTTCCTTATAGTTTTTATTCAGGTATTTCAATTGTTTCTCCAACGTAGCTTGCGGGATCAGGATGGTCGCACATTGCACCGGATTTTTAGCATCTGCCTCCGGAAAATCAGCGTAAATCGTCTCTCCTTCAGGAAGGACCAGCGAGGTGCCCGGCTGGAATTCAAAACGCTCACCTGCATTGGTATAGATCGTTTTCTTTCCCCTGATCATACTTGAAATGGTCAGTCCGGGATATACTATCTTCACTTTAAGGGAAGATTGGAAAGTCTCAAAAATATTGATCTCAAAATCACCACAGTCAAACCGGTTTTGATGCTCCTGTCCAGAACGAAGGTGTTCCGGAGTTTGTAAAGAAAGAAGTTCAACCGTGTAATTCATAGGGTATTATGGATAGATTCCGTGGATTTATCATACGAAGATATTCAAATATTTCTGAAACTATTGTCTTATTCTTTGAGACTATCCTTTTAGCGTGAGGTAAAATTATGTAATAACTTTAACTCATAAACTTAAAAAATTATATCTATGAGTAACATCACATTACAACAAGCTCGTCAAATCATTGATGCAGCCATTAAGAAATCGGAAGAATTAGGCGTGAAAATGAATATTGCAGTGGTGGATGCAGGAACCAATCTAGTGGCTTTTAACAAGATGGACGATGCTTGGTTAGGATCCATTGATATTTCTCAGAAAAAGGCTAGAACGGCCAGGTATTTCAATATGGATACCGGGGAGATAGGAAAATTATCACAACCAGGTGGAGCCCTTTACAATATCGAACATTCCAACCATGGACTGATTACCTTTCCAGGAGGTGTTGTCATCAAGGAAAACAACGGCACTATCATTGGGGCAATCGGCGTGAGTGGAAGTACTGTGGAAGATGATCACGAGGTGGCTTCTGCAGGTGCAAAAGCTCTATAAAAACCATTCTTACAAAGAATATTCAAGGTATTTCATTCTACTATTGAAAAACAAAAGGAGCGTTGAAAATTCAACGCTCCTTTACTATGTCTTGAAATGATTGATTATTTCGCGTTTTTAGCTAATTCAATCTTTACAGTCATTTCTTTTACAATTTTGTCCACTTCTGGTGATGAACCTGAGGATTCAAAACGGATGAAGCCTTCTTTATCGATTACAGCTTTAAAAGGTATTCCTTTTACACCGTAGGCTGTAACAGCCGCTTTTTCTCTATCTTTCATCTCATCGAAAAGCACATGGAAGGTATAATTGTTCTTCTTGATAAAATCGTTTACTAAATCTTTATAATTATCTCCACGTTCCCAAGTATCAATAAACAAGAATACTACATCCTTATCGTCTTTATACTTGTTTACAGAAGCCTGCATGCCTGGGAATGAATTGATACATGGACCACACCAAGTTGCCCAGAAATCAAGGACTACCACTTTTCCTTTATAATCTGCCAAAGAAACTGTTTTGCCGTCGCGGTCCACCAAAGAGAACAAAGGTGCTTCTTTTTTGATCATTTCCCCTTTATATTTGGCAATCATGGCTTCTTCACCTTTTTTGTCAACAGAGGCTAGGTAATTATCGAAATTAGCATTCGCTCCATTCAATTTTTCATAAAGTTCTTTTTGAACCTTTATCAAACCATCATTTTTACCATTTTGGATCAACGCATTATCAATAAACAAAAAGGCATCCAGGTCTCTTCCTGTCTTACGGATACCATCTGCATAACCCAATACATAAACTGGAGCAGAAGAATAATAAGGATCAACCTTAAATAGACCTTCATACACCTGAAGACCTTTTTCTGCATTCCCTCCATTGATCAAAGCAGGTGCATAGTTTCCTGCAATCGTAGGATATGCTCTCGCTGTAGGACTAGATTTAACTTTATCATCAGCAGAGTTGTAAGCATCATAAGATGCTTGATAGATGTCTGCTAAAATTGGTTCAGCATTGGTATAATCCTTTTCCCTAACCAATCCACTGGCTACGGAACTCGCTAATTGCGCATACGCTGCTTCAGATTTTAACGATTGAAGAATTTCATTCCCTTTTGCAGCATTCTTTTCTTTAAAGTATAGACCTGCTAATCTGGATTTTCCTTGTGCATAGATAGCTCTATTTTCTTCTTTAAAGGATTTTGCTGGGAATTTCTTTTCCCAAGCAGTCAATTGTTTCTCCAATTCTACAGCTGTAATACCTTCTGTTTTGAAGATGGCATTGTAAGCATCTAGTCTTGCTTTAGAACCTTTAGGAAAACGCTTTATCAGGGATTTATCAGCCTCTTCTGCTTTATCAGCATTACCTATAAAGCGGAATAAAGAGCTAGCCATGCCAGCAAATTCTTCATTTTTACTAGCCATCATTGCTTCTGCTTCTTTTGTTAAAGCAGCATCACGAACTTTCGTATCCTTTTCTTTAGCAATTTCATTGATTTGTCTTACTAATTCCTCCTGGGTTATGCCCTTTTGTTTCACAATTTGAGCTTGCACTTGTGAAAATGATAGAGCCGCAGCTAAAATCCCAAGTGAGATAACACTTTTTTTCATATTAAATTGTACTGGTTTTATTAGATTAATAATTCATTTCTCAAATGTAATTAGGTTTTTTCTTATTTGATTGTAAGGTTTTCGATATATTTTACCTCTCCTAGCACATTCTGTTTATATAGACGTATAAAACAGAATATTGTCCCTCCTATCCGTAAAATTTTTCGATCCTTCCTTTTCGTTGAAAACAGCTAATATATTGAATGGTTAATGATTCAGTATAAAATTACGATTTTGAACTCTAAATTATCTTAAAAAAAATGTTAATTTATTTTCATAGAAGAAGAGTATTTATTCTAAAACAATCTTACTATACTCATTCTAAAAATAGTCTATCTCACTCCGAACAAAATTCTTTAAACGAAGAGAAAACCTTAGCCTCGTGACCTAGAGGGCACCAATACCCCTCTCCATCAAAATAATATTTTATGATAAATATATTACACCGCATATAATTCCTGCTATTTTATTTTTTCGTATTTTTGCAGCCACAAAACAATAGATATCCTTATATAATTTGGCAACGAGCGTATTTTCTAAAATATCTTCTTTCTTAAAAACCGAATCGAGCTTTGATGCATTACGCAATATCTTGATTATCCTTATCCCTTCTTTATTTGTTTTTTACCTATTTGATGGGCATGTCGCCATTGCTTTTGCTGTTGGGGTTCTACTCGCCTGCTTAACCGATCTGCCAGGAACAAAAAAAGATAAGTGGACATCATTTGCTTACTGTATCCCGGTTTTTGCCATTACCTCGATCAGTATCTCCCTGGCATTGGCAAACCATTCTCCCATCATTGTTCTCTTGTTAGGAATTTTTGGTTTTGTTTACACTTTTATAGCTTTATTAGGGTTCCGGATCAATTTCATTGGGAATCTCGGATTGATCGTAGCCAGCTTTACCATTGGCTTACGGCCTGAAGATCCTCTAATATTCAGTCTTTCAGTTACTGCAGGAGCCATCTGTTTTTATATCCTGAGTTTACTGCAGGTCTATCTATTTCCTTATCGTTCCCTCAGATTTGCGGTGCAATCGGGTATCACGAGTTTATCCCAACTCATCAGGTTAAAAATTGACTGTTACAACGAAGAAATTCCACTTCCCAAAACCTATAAACAACTCAGTGCATTACAGATCAAGGTTTCTGATCAACTGGAAGCTGTACGGTCCTTATTGCTGAGGAACAAGAACCTCCATTCTGAAAAAGATCTTCGGACCAAAATATGGCTTGCCAAGCTCTATAAACTCATTGATCTCTACGAATTGTTAATGGCGGTAGATCAGGATTATGAAAGGATCCGGGAGCTTCTGAAATCAGGGAATACCTTATCCCTTATTCGTCGTGCCTTGGCCATCCTATCCAAGGAAACTGCAGAATTGAATTATTTAAAAAAATCAAAGTCTTCCAATCTGAAAAGGAAGAAAGAGTTTGAGAAAATCATGGTACAACTGGAAGTTGACCAATTCATTGCTGATTTTCACCGAAAAGAATTGATCATTTCCATTGCCAAGCAATTAGGACAGATCGCAAATATCCTTCATGACATCAAGGAGGAGGTTTTGGATGCGGATCATAGCTGGGTAGAAAGTAAGAATTTTAAGGATTTTGTGGCACCAGATAGTGATTTCAAAACGCTTGTTAACAATTTCAACTTCAAGTCGCCGATTTTTTCTTATGCAGTCCGGATGTCAATTTTATTGATGTTAGGTGGTGTTATCGGTTATGCGCTTCCAGAATACAGGTATGCTTCCTGGATCTTGCTGACCATTATTTTGGTGGCCAGACCTAGTTTTACCACTACCCAAAAAAGAAATTACCAACGGATAGTGGGTTCTTTGATCGGAATAGCCATCAGCCTTTTGATTTTGTTGATCATCAAGGATTTCACTATCCTAATGGGGATAGCGATCTTTTGCCTTTACCTGTTCTTATTGTTCAACAAACCAAATTATTTGGTCTGTGTTATTTTCATCACGATTACCATTCTGATCGGCCAACATACCTTTGAAGGAACCATTCAGGATATTCTGGGAAGTAGATTTGCCTTTACCTTAATGGGGTCCATATTTGCTGTACTGGGATGTCTTGCTATCCCGATCAATCATTATCGGTCGATTGAGCAACAGACCAACCGATTATTGGACCACTTCCGGAATTTCTTCCAAAAGATCAAGGAGAGTTATGAGGTTCAGGAACTGAGTTATTATGATTTGAGATTGGTGAGAAAGTTCACCCAATCTGCATTGGCCCTAAGTTATGATTCCTTGGAACAGTTTGCCAAAGATCCAATCCAAGGAAGACTCCATAAAAAGGAGATTGAGCATTTCCAGACCCTGGCTTATAGAATCAATGCCTTACTAGTTGGCTTGTCCATCAATAGGACCAAATTGGGTTTTGTGCTCCATCCGGAGCTGATGAATGAGCGGACAGCATATATCGATACATTGATAGCAGAAGCTGAAACGCTTTCTAAAAAGCTCCATAAGAACAAAGAAAGGCCCAACATTAAGAAGGACCTTTCCATACTAAACTCAAACAACAAACGTTAGTATTATTTTCTTTTTCGGCGCTTAAGCACGACAACTGCTGTCACAGCAATTAGCACTGGTATTATCAAAAGATAAATTAACTTTTGAGTATTGATAGATTTCCGTCTTGACTTAATGATCACATCCGGCGCTTTATCTTTCTCCGCACCAACTTGTGCTTTTCTATCTCTAATAGTATTGAAGATTCTTCCCGCAACTAGGGAATTAATAGAATTAATATTAAATCGGTTAAGTTCCGCGTTACTTATGAAATCAGCATCTCCGAATACAAAAACATGTTGATCTTTTCCATTCACCTTTCGCAAAAGTTTCATCGCAGTAGGAACAGAAACCCGAACATCTTTCCCTTCCATAAAAACCTCTTTCTTTAAATTCAGATCATAGGTTCCCAATTTATTCCAAGTATCCTTATCATCTGATCGCATCAATACTACCCTTGAAAAGCCCTTGTTGTCGGTTAATGGTTCAATTCCCATAGCTTTGTTCATCACCAACTTTGCGCCTTTATAATACAAAAATCCATTTTCCTCAGCTTCCGGCGTGAGATACAAACGCAGAAGATCCACATCATAATCTTCACTATCCTGCATTAAAGTGCCATCCATAAATTTCAGCCCCAATTTTTCTGCTATCGGTTGCAGATATTCCTTACTTCCCTGTGGATCAGCTAATAAATAAATATTGCCTCCTCGTTCTATATAACGAAAAATCGAATTTAATTCTTCGGTAGTATAGGGTTCTCTAGGGTCGGCTATAACAATGCCCACACCTTTAAAATCATCTAAGGAAGATGCATTCAACTTCTGGATTTCATATCCTCTATTGATCAATGAGCCTCTAACAGTCTGACCATTTAAAAGAATACTGTATTCCCCATTTCCATAATTATCAATTCCACGCTCGCCTTTCCCAGATAAAAGTCCAAGAACTGCAGGCCCATCCAATAATCTTACTAAGGAAGCATTGATTTCCCCTTCTTTTGGATACACAAACATATCATCAAACATGCGTAAGGGAACCCGCTTGCCTTTATATTCAAAAAATCTAACCAACGTATTATTTTCAAGAGCAACTTCGGGGAATTTTTTCATATCCTCCGGGGTCAATAATTTCTTGAAATTTATCCCTAGGGCATCCGCAGCCTTTTCAGATTTGCTAAGAAAAGTTTCATTTGAATCCAATTTTAAATATGGTATACTATCATAGTAAACGACATAATCCATCTCAAGCTGAGGAATAAACCTATTAATAGATTCAAAATTTGCTAAATCACTTATACGATTTTTTGGTGAAGCATATTCTGCTCTTCGATCTAAGACATTGATATAAGTAACTAACTTTATAGGCCCATCTATTCTTGAGGCAATTGATTGTCCATATGCTGATATGGTTCTATCCTTAATTTGAGTAGTATCATAATAACCCGTAAAACGAATAAGAGATGTTATATATCCAATTCCTAAAAGTACAACTGCTAAAGCCATGTATTGTAATGTCTTAATTATAGTTTTCGTACCTGATCTTTCCTGAACAATTCGCAGAATTGTGACCATGAGAAAGAATGAAATGATCAGCAAGAAATAAGCAATCTCCCTAGTTGTTAACAATCCATTTACTATTTCCTCTGCCCTACCTCCTACGGATAACCAATTCGTAATCTCACGAAAGCCATCGTATTTCGCTCCAAGGATTTGAGCATAATTTAAAAACGCAAGCAAAGCTAAAGTACTAATGGCTGCTACAATCTGATAGGAAGTTAAACTGGACATAAACAGACCAATAGCAGAATACGTACATATTAAAAGAAAAAGAGCCAATAGTCCAAAAAGCACAAATTTAACATCCATATGCTCAATAGAAAAATAGGCTGAAACCGCATATAGACCCAGCATACCTACTGCAATAAAGGCATAGATAACAATGGAAAGATATTTACCTAAAACAATTTGTGTAGCTGTAACAGGCGAGGACTGCAACAATTTAATTGAACCACTAACATACTCCCTACTGAAGATACCCATGGTCAATAATGGAATATATAAATAAAGGTATTCTATCAGCGTGGAGAACATCCCCTTTTCTCCAGCAAACATGACGCGAGTCAAGACACTTAGATCCCTATCTAGTTGTTGCTGGGTTTCCTGACTATAAAGCATATCAAAATAGGCTAATCCTCCTTGCAAAAAAAGGATGACCAGAATTATCCATGCTATTGGCGAATAAAATAAAATGCTTAATTCTAAACGTGCAATTTTTATGATTTTTCGCATGCTATTCCCTTCCTTTAGTATTTGCCGACAATTGTGCAAAAACCCCATCCAACGAACTTTTTTCTAAATAGATTTCCGCTAACCCCCATCCCTTGTCGGCGCTTAGCTGAATTAATTTTTGAGTTACCTGGTTTGGATCGTTGAAAAACACACGATACTGTCCTATTTCTACTTCCTCAATGCGATCTATAAATGCCAAATCCTCCAATTCCTTTATATCTGGAGCATGGCTTAAATGGAGCATTAATGAATTGGGCTCAATATAATTGTTAAAGGCATTCATCGTATCCGCAAATACCACTTCTCCATGTTCAATCATGATGATCCTATCGCAGGTGGCTTGAACTTCACTAAGAATATGTGTAGAAAGAATGACCGAACGTTCTTCCCCTATTTCTTTTATCAACTTTCTTACCTCCAATATTTGATTTGGATCCAAACCATTAGTAGGCTCGTCCAACACCACCAATTTTGGATTATGAATGATTGCTTGGGCTATCCCCACACGTTGTTGATAACCTCCAGAAAGATTACTGATCAATCTATTACTAAAGTGGCTAATACCACATTTCTTTTTGGCTACTTCCACAGCTCCTGGGATATCTTGTGCAGGAATATCCCTCAGGTTGGCACAATAGGTTAAATATTCATTCACGGTCAATTCAAAATGGAGAGGTGCCTTTTGAGGTAAAAAACCGATTAAACGTTTCGCCGCCACCGGGTGCTGTCTAATATTTATTCCATCAATTAGGGCCTCTCCTTCCGTTTGGTTGATTACCCCACAAAGAATATTCATCGTGGTTGATTTACCTGCACCATTTGAACCCAATAGTCCAAGAATCCCTTTCTCAGTAACCTCAAAGTTAATATTACGAATTGCCCAATCTCTTGAATATCTATGGGACAATGATTTTATTGTTGCTATACTCGTACTCATTTTTTACTTTCTTTTTCTGCTAATTAATAAATAACCTCCTACCAAAGCGATAACGATTGGGAGAATGAATACCCAGATATATTTTATGCTGTTTAATGTTCCAGCTTTCACTAAAATTTTATTATCGATCGATTCTGGTCTTTTGGTATTTACTGGAAACTCTCCATCAGAGAACCATTTAAATAATTTAATGGTAAAACCACCATTGTCATTTCTTAGATTGAAGCGGCCTAATTCTGCATTGCTCATAAAGTCAGCATCTGCAAACAAAGCAATCTTCTGTACCTTATCGTTGACTTTTTTAGATAAAGCAGTAGCTAGGATATAAGGTATAGAATCAGATTTCTGGAAAACGGTATCTATCGCTAATCTACCTTTCCATACCTGACTTTTTCCACTCATAACCAATTCTTCATTTTTATAACCATTTAAGTTACTATCCATGCGGATAGCAGTGCTTCCTGCGAATGACAATACGGCGTTGGGATTATCATAAAAACTTTTACTTAACTCATTATTAGCTGCCCGCCCGACGAGAACATTTGCTTCCAAATCCTTTGTTTTTTGATATAATTGGAAAGATTCAAATTTTGCCGGAATGTTCTTTAGTATTGGATTAACTAAAGCTTCCTTGCCAGGCTCAATGGATAGTAACAGATTACCTCCTTGGTCAATATATCGATGGATAGCTGCGAGTTCAACATCAGAATAAGAAGTAAATGGGTCGGCAATAACTAACACCGCCAACTTTCCACCCAGACTATCGATTTGATTAGCTACTAATTCTTTAACATCAAATCCATTATTCACCAAGGCAGCTCTTTGGCCAATTTCAGTGGTAATGGTATTATATGCTTTATCACCTATCTTGGTTACGCTTCGTTCATCATGCCCCTTAAGTATACCAACAATCGGAACTTTAGTATATAATCGCTTTAAAGCAGAGGTGATTTCAGATTCGTTTGGATAACCAGTTGCATCCATGAACATTCTTAAAGCAACACTATCCTTACCATGATGGATGAATCTAACGTAAGCATTTCTTTCGGGAGATAAATCGATCTGTTTTTTGATTTCCTCCGGGGATAATAATTGGTCAAAATCGATTTCATGGGCAAGTGCTGCTTTTTGAGCCTTTTCCAATAAATTGATAGAACTATCCGCATATAAAGGCACATAATCATAGTAATAAATGTATTCCATTTCCATTTCTGGAATATACCGGGTATACATATCAAATTGCTTCAAATCAAATTTCCGCCATTTCGGTGTCCCCAATCTTCCATGTGGATGAAGAATATTTGCATAATTCTTCATTTTAATCTTTTGATTTAAATGGGAGATGACCTCTTTACTATTTGGGGTTAATGTATTCGCTTCAAATCTACTCAAATCCCAAAAATGCCAATTTGTAGGCCTAGAAGTAAAATATCCTACCGATAATATCAACGCTATTAATAAGATATAACGCACCGCTTTTTGCAATTCAGACCGGATAACACGACCATCATTCAATCGCATGATTGTAACACCTAAAAAGAGAGTAATTACCAAAACAAAATAACTTATATTTTGACTGGAAAGCATCCCATTTATAAAATGGTCAGTCCGTCCTTGCAAGGATAACCAATAAGTGATTTCTCTAACAAATTCATTTCCTTTCCCTATTTCACCAATAAAATTCAATCCAGCGAAAATAGCTAACGTACTGATCGCCGCAACGACCTGATAGGATGTTAAACTGGACATGAATAAACCAATCGCAGCATATGCAGCAATTAACAAATAGACTCCTACCATACCAGCCAAGAGGATCCCCCAATCAAAATTATCAATCAAACGGCTGGCTGTAAATCCAATTCCGAAAATAACCAGGATGAAAAACAAGCCGAAGCCAAGTAAGGCCAAATATTTACCAATCACGATTTGAAAGTTGGTAACAGGTGATGATTGTAGTAATTTTATAGAACCTGAACTTAATTCTCTACTTATTATACCCATAGTTAGTAAAGGGATATATAGGTAAGTGTATTTAAGAACAGAATGAAAAAACCCTTTATTACCTGAGAAAACATCAATCGTAACAGACTGTATTACTTTATCTAATTGTTGGTCACTTTCCTTCACTTGTATAAGATCCATAATGGATATTCCACATTGGATCAAAAAAATGATCATGACGACCCAGGCCACTGGCGAATAGAACAGAATGTTCAATTCTAATCGTGCGATCTTTAAAATTTTCCTCATAATATCAAAAATGAAAGCCCCAAAGATTTTTGCCTAAGGGGCTATCTGGTTTAAAGTTGTGTTATGGTAAATAATATTTTTCCGAAACCATTATATGTTTTAATGTTCGCCTGATCGATATTTGCCACTCCCTCATTAATCAGTGGAAGAACATGTACTTTACCTTCGGTACCATTATAAGTTCCTAAAATCAGTTGCTTGCCATTTCTTGAGAAATTCTCCCGATTAACCATTGGATAATCAGCTTGTAAATAGACACTTAAAGCAGTGATCTCTTCTCCGGATGATACCGTATATCGCAAGCTATAGGCAGGATTTAATGCAGAATACATGATTGCATAAATTTTGGTCTTAGTAGCATATAAAATCACTTGCTGATTATCTAATATCAAAAATTTTATGGCTTGGTCTATTTCTGGCGCATTGGACAGGTCCATAAATTTCTTTGGAACAGATGGGGTTGGAACCCAATTTTCACTATCATATCCTCCCGCACTTAATATATATAATCCATATTTCTGTGTAGATTTATCTTTAAGGATATGAATAAATTCACCTTGGTTACTTATTCCTGCCGCAATATTCTGTTTATTTGGAAGATCATTTGGATTGAAAGGTACAGTAGCAGCTGGAACTGGTCGCATACCACGATCACCATAGGTAGCAAAGGAATATTGATAGGCAAAATGACCCTTTTCCTCACTATAAAAGTTTAAGGAAATATTTGGATAATCATAGCGGTTATTTATTCCTAAAATAGTTGGGATATTGTAATTATTTGGGAAAGGCAACCCAAATTTTGAAATCTGCAACCAATTCGCATATAATTTTCCCTTATGGATCATAATCTCGTTCTGCACGAAATTTACTAGCTTTTCTGGCCCATAGCTATCTTGAGGTGCATAAAATAATTTCTCATTTTGATCGCCCAAGGAATAATCCAATGTTTTAATAGCAAAAAGAGAGTTAGAAGTTCCTCCTAATAATACATTACTGGATCCTAATTTTGTAAAAATCATAGAATTTACTAAACCAGGAATGCTAGTACCGTTAGCTGCTGAATAGATTTTAGTTCGTATTTTCTCCTGATTAAAATCAGGTGTCACTAAAGGAGACATAATATGGCTCAAATCCGTATTTTGATTATCATAAGTTTCCACAATTACCAATCCTTCACCAATTCCATTCCGAATCATTAATGGCCAATCTTGAATATATGTAACCCCAGATTTTTCATCTTTAATCTTTAAAACGATCTGATGCAACCTGTCAAGGTTAGTAGGTACAAAACCTACTTCATAAGTCAGTTTTTTCTCTGTTCCTATGGTAATATATTCTGTAGACCATGGCTCCAAATTTATCGTCCATTCATAGGTCAACTGATCATTAGGACCAATTCCTAAAATTTTTGGATCTAGAACCAATTCATCAAATTGAAATACGGATAGCGTGCTTTGGCCTACAGTATCTACCTTAATATCCGACAATTTATTTGTATCTAAGCTACTTAGATCATCCTTGCAAGAAGCAAAAAACAGCAAAAAAACTAGGCTGATCAATAAGCTATATGTATATTTTATAGTTTTCATTTTCGTTTAATTATTGGTAAATAATTCGAAATTAATACCTAGGGACAATTGGATTTCCTTTTTGGGTGCCATCATCGTGTTTTAGGATATCATTAGGATTTGCTGCATTCCAGGCCCTGATATAATCACCGAATTTCTTACCTAACACTTCTGCTCCAGCCTGACCGTAAGGCCTAAAATCTGCTGCTGCAAAATTGGTCAACCCTGTGGTTTCAACAAAAATCCGATAGGCTTTAGTACTTCCTACAGAAGAGAAAAATGTTCTAAAATAAACTCCCCATGTAGGCATAATTGCTTGATTGCTCCAGGAAACTTCGATAAACTGACGTTCAATTATTCCTGCATCAAAATCGTTCGATTCCTTTACTTGAAGAAACAATCTTAAAACCTCTGTTTCCAGCTTTTCAGTTTTTGGAACCTTTATAATCAATGTGTCCCTAACTTTTCCACCATGGACTATTCCCTGTTCAATCTGGTAATCCGCGCTTTCCGCATTGGTAATCGTATCAGTGATTACTTTAACTTCAAAAACCCTATCCTTGTCCTCCGGAAATCCATTAACAATGACAGGAATTCGGATTTCTCCAATTTGCTCAGGCTTTCCCAGAAAGGAAAAATTTATCTTGTTGGCCCCGACGGAATTTGAATAATCAAATATGATGGCCGCTTTGGAATTAAATGCGGTAGGTTCTGATTTTTCACAGCTCCAAAACGCTATTAATCCACCTAATAATAGACTATAGATTGATATTATTTTAGCTTTCATAATTATCTTGTTTAAAGGATGAATTATTGTTCCCTGTTTCCAAATTCAATTTCAGAAGGTGGAAATGGCAACATGTATATTTTATCATCAGCAATAATAGAAGCCGAATAGTTGGGTATGTGTTGCAAACCCAAGCGCTTATAATAGAAAAACAACTGTCCTTCGGCGACATACTCTTTACGATACTCCTTCAACAATTCCTGAGAAAATGTTTCCGAATTCAGATTAGCAGGCAAAGGTTGCACAATGCGTCTACTTTCTCTAACCTTTTCCAATAATTGAATAGCTTTGGAAAGATTATTTGATGCATAGTATTCCGATGCGATATAATACATTTCAGGGATTTTAATTAAGGGAATCACATTGAAATCCAAATCATTCATCGATCTATTAACTAATTTAGAACTCACATATCCTGCGTTTCCATTAATCAACAAGGTATTAAAACGAATATCTGCCGCTCCAATTTCTGGAATTTCTGTCTCGTAAACTTCAGCTACTGTCGCTCCCTGCATTCTTAATGCAAAAGGATTGGTTAATAGATCGCCATCAAAATAAAATTGGCTGTTTTGTAAATTATTAACCTTCAAACCAAATAATTGTTCTTGTACAATCGTTTTGTTTAGATTTACAGATTCATTTTGTCCTAATAATTTTGCGTAAGAATCCGCGATCACTTCTTCCGCTGCTTCAGCTGCATCCTTCATTTTTGCACCTCCTTGCCAGGAGAAAACACGTGCTTGCAATGCCTTGACAGCATAATAATTCATCCTATTTTGCCTTTTATCATAAAATCCATCTCGGTTAATATTCAACATTGCTTCATTTGATATCAGAGTTCCCTTCGAAATAGGATCAAATTTTAATAAGGTCAACGATTCTGCGATATCCTTTTCCATTAATTCAAATGTTTCGGAATAGGAATACTGGACAGGATAATCCTTACTATATTTTAAAGCATAAGGAATGGTTAGTCTAGCTTGTAGATCTGGTCTATTGGCATAATTTGATCGACCAAAAAAGCGTAATAAATCAAAATGAAGAAATGCACGCAATCCCAACAATTCTCCTTTGATGATCTCTTTCTCTCCTTGGTACCAAGCAAATTCACTCTTCTCGATATGTTCAAGTAAGCTATTTATATTGGCTATGGAAAAGTAATACTTATCCCACATGTTTTTTATATTTCTTTCACTAGACACATGGGTATAATTAAACTTCTGTATTTCACCAACTTCCGTGTTTCCTGCAATAAATGCAGCATATTGCTGACTCAAAACATCTACTAAATTATAGGAAGTGTTCAATCCATAAATTGCACCATTTCCCATGGACAAATACACGCCCATCAAAGCATCTTTAAACCCATCCACTGATGAGAATTGGTCCTCCGCTTTTATCTGGTTATTTGCTGTTACGTCAAACCACTTCTCACAAGATTGTAAGGAAAGCAGAATGACCAAACTCAAACCGTAAAATTTTAATGTTCTTTTCATGATCTTAAAAGGTTGCATTTAGTGAAAAAGAAACTGTTCTTGAAAATGGATAGGTTAAACCACGTTCGATCTCAATTGACGAAAATTTAACGACATCATTCATATTGAATGAAGCTCTCAGACGTTGTAATTTTAATTTGTTCAGCCAAGCATGTTGGTAAAAATCATAATACAAGTTAATGGATGCTATATCCAACTCTTTACGATCCTGAACAAAACGAGTCGTTGCCCTCGTCATTTCTTGTGCGGGTGTGAAAGATCCATTTTCCAAAGGGATACTATACTCTCCCAATCTCTTATATAATGCATTTTGACCTGGCTCTAACCAACGACCTGTAAGTACCCTGCGGTCAACATTATACATCATATCTACATTTTCTACACGATCAACCAAGGTTTGGTTATATAATTGTCCTCCACCTAAATAGCGAGCTGTAACCGAAAGACCAACTCCTTTGAACTCCCCTTGAATCCCAAAGGTTCCTTGATATTTCGGACGTGCAATACCTGCCACAATCATATCAGAAGCATTCCAACTGTACGTGGTATTTCCATCCTTTCTGATATAAATTTCATTACCAGTTGCTGGATCGATTCCTAACGAAGGCACTGCCCAAATCGCATCCATCGCCATACCATCCTGATATTTCTTAATAGGTACATTATTTCCACGATCTGCAGCCAAAGCATCCATACGGTCGTTATAGGCTTTCATAGAATTGGATAATTCTACAATTTTATTCTCATTGGTTTCTATTCCAAATTGTAAGGAGAGAAAATTTCTATCTCTTTGCCAAGCAGTATAATTCGCATATATTTCGAGACCATTATTTTTAATTTTTCCTAAATTATCCTTCACCAATTCAAAACCTGTAGAAC
This sequence comes from Sphingobacterium tenebrionis, assembly GCF_037126265.1. Lineage (NCBI taxonomy): Bacteria > Pseudomonadati > Bacteroidota > Sphingobacteriia > Sphingobacteriales > Sphingobacteriaceae > Sphingobacterium > Sphingobacterium tenebrionis. The sequence continues at coordinate 70,126 of NZ_JAYLLN010000007.1, read as the reverse complement.
TAGGAAGTGTAATATCTGCTAACAGGTTTTCGGTATACCTTACATAATAATCGGCTCTAATACCTACAGGTCCTACCTTCAAATCCAGACCAGCATTGTAATCCTTTGATGATTCCCATTGTAAACCTGGATTGACCATGTTGAATAATTCTGATCCAGGAAAACCATTGTAATAGGCTTCCAACGCATATTTATAAGTCGCAATAGAAGCATTGGAATTAAAATTTTGATTTCCTGTTTGTCCAGCCGATCCGCGAATACGGAATAAATCCACATAGCCTAATGATTTTAACCATTGCTCATTATGTAAGTTCCATCCTAAGCCCACAGACCAAAAAGAGGCCCATCGACGATCTGCCCCAAACTGAGAAGAGGCATTTGCCCTATAGGTAAAATCAGATATGAATCTATTATCCCACATATAAGAAAAAGCAGCCAAGAAACCCATATCTCGAGTAATTCCATCCAAGCCAGAAGGTCTTGTATCTATGGCATAGTTTCTAGCAAAAATGATATCCTGCAAACGGTCACTTGGAAAACCTTCTGCAAAATATACCCGCTCAGCAAATTTTTTTTCACTTACATTATAGCCTAAGTTCCCAAAGAAATAATTCTTTTCAACCTGCTTACTATAATTTATGTTTAAATCTCCAGATAGATAGGTGCTTTTACCATTATTTACTTGGTAAGAACCTTTCCTATTGATCGTGACTTCATCTGTATAAAGTACAAATTTGGTGTGCTTTCCAGGATAGAATTCATCCGCATCCGAAGTCTTTGTATCAATCCCAATCCGTGCGGTCGACCTTAACCCCTCGATTGGCATCCATTCCAAGTATAAATTGTTCGTAAAATTTAAATAGCTGTCTGTATTTTTAATGTTCAATTGGGAATTGTACAGCGGATTCGTGATGTTCGAGGAATTGAATACTTCTGCATAAAATGGAATAGTTCCGTCTTCATTTACCGCACGCCAATATGGATTCATTTTTACATATTCTGAAAAATCACCATAAGGAGATTCATTCGATTTATTAGATGTAAAAGATGCTACATTTCTAAATAGAAATTTATTCAATCGGTAGGATGCAGAGATATTTCCACCTATATTCTTTCTTCCAGAGCCAATCATGGCTCCTGAAACATTATTGAAGGTAAAATCAGTTAATACTCGAAGATCCTCTGATCCTAATTCGGCACTCAAGGAATGTCTATTTCCTACACCATTTTGCAATGGTTTTGCCAACCAATAAGTATCTAATCCCTCCTCTACTAATTTCTTACGGGTATTATACAATTTTTGCATTTGAATATAATAATCGGCTTCATTATAAGTAGAATTAGGACTGTACATGCCATCAATAACCTCTGCCTGCAACTTTTCCCTTGAATTAGTCAAATTATAACTGGTCAAATCCGGAAGTTCCACATTCACACTCATGTTATAATTGATAATAGGTTTCGAACCAACCATTTTAGTGGTCTCAATAATGATGACCCCATTGGCTGCTTTCGACCCATAAATAGCCTTAGAAGCGGCATCCTTCAGAATCGTTACGCTTTCTATTCGATTGATATCCAAATCGAAAATTCGTTCAACTGAGGCTTCAAAACCATCCAAAATAAACAAAGGCTGCGATGGAGATTTCAAATAATTACCTTTCAATCCTGATGTTAAATCTTCGGTTATAGGCAGACTTCCATTACCACGGATTTGTAGATCGGGTAATGTATTAGGATTAGACCCCATGTCAAAATTATCCAAGAACATACTTGGCGATATATTTTTTAAAGATTGAAATACGTTTGTACTTCCCATCCTTTTGATATCCTCCTTTTTGATCGTCATGGAAGATCCTGTAAAGCTTTCGGCTTTACGTTCGTATATACCAGTAACAATTACGTCTTCCAGTTCCTGAACCTTTTGTTTCAACACCACTTCTAGCGTCTTCCGCCCATTGAGCGCAATTGTACGAGATTCATAACCCACACTTGAAAAAGTTAAGGTGTCTTGAAGATTCGAAACAGGAATTAAAAAGGATCCATCAGCTTTAGTCTGCGCCCCAATAGAGGTCGATTTCGTAGTTCGGTTTATCGCTGTAATAGAAACATTTGCAATCCCTTCGCCCTGCTGGTTGACCACTCGGCCGGTTATATTCTGCTGTTTAGATTCTTTGGGACTGAGAACAACGATACCATCTTTTATCGCATACGTTAAACCTGTGTTTTCCAAAAGTTTACTTAAGGCTGTTTCAAGACTTACATTGTTCAAATTTAAGTTTAGGGGATTTTCTTTAGATAAATCACCCTTATTATAAAAAAAGTCAATATTTGATTGCTTTCTCAATTCAATCAAAACTTCTTCAATCTTGGCATTTTTTTTATTAATGCGAATCTGTTGAACAGATGCAAAACTTAGCTCTGCCGTTGCTAATAAGGATAATAGGACACAATATTTAGGAATATTTCGCCATTGGTTTGGTAGGTTATTGTCCTGTTTACCCCTCTTTAATCGTAGGAATGTTTTCAAATCCATGAATTAATAAGGTTAGTTAAGTAATACGCTTAGGTTTAATATTTTTTAAGTAATTTATTTCAATCTTTTTTTAACGATGACCTCCTTTCCTTTGATTTCAAAATTTACATTTTCCTTATCTTCCAACAGTTTTAATACCGTTGATAATCTTTTGTTTCTGGATATGATACCGCCATATTCTGTATCTGGCGAAGGCTGATATTCATAAATTATTTTCACATTATACCACCGAGCAACCGTGCTCAATACCTCCTGTAGGTTTTCACCGTCAAAGAAAAATTCACCCTGTTCCCAAGCTTTTTCTTTGTTCGAATCACTTTTATCAACTATCAATTGTTTTCCTTTTCCATTTTTCACCAGTTCTCCAGGCTTTAGGATAAATTCATTAATATCATTCTTATTACTTGATCTCACCCTTAAACTTCCCGAGACTAAAGCTGTGGTTGTTTCATATTCTTCTGGGTAGGATTTAATATTAAATTGAGTCCCTAAAACTTCTATCTGTTGATATCCTGCATCAACAGTAAATTTTTTATTCTCATCCTTAGCCACTTCAAAAAACGCCTCTCCCACCATTTCGACATTTCGCTCTCGACCAAACTCAATAGGAAAACGAATAGAGGAATTGGAGTTTAATTTTACTTTACTACCATCAGGCAGGATGACCGTATATTGTCCAGCATATCCAGTTTTAATGGTGTGGTATTCTAATTTGGTTGTAAGTTTCTTTTTCGGATTCGAAAAGGATATGATCCCTAATTTTTCATCCACCTTTACTCCATACGTTGATTCTTCCTTGAGACCATTAGCATTCAACTCAATTTCCCTTCCATCTGCCAGCACCATAGTTGCTTCATCTTTACCTGGTAATACATCGTTCTCTAGAGTTTGCACCACGGGATCTTCAATTCTTTGATGATTAGTCCATTGGTACACTGTAAATGCGAAAATCATAATCGCCGCGGCGGCTATTGACCACCATATAGGCTTATATTTCCTTACCGGTGTTTCGGTTTCGGCAAGGCGAATCAAAATCCGTTGAAAAAGAACCTCTTTATCATAGTTGATTATTGCTTGATCTTGGTTTTCAAATTTGAAATCTGAAAACCAGCTTTTAATTAACTCTTCTTCCTCTAATGAGGACGTTCCATTCTGAAACCTCCTTAAAAGGTCTTCAGCTTTCTTAAAATTATCATCCATGATAGGTAGAGGATTTTTAGGTCTCTTTACATTAGGACACACATGGTATAAAGAGAGGGTACAGTAGATGTAAAAAAATTATAAATTAATAAGAATAGCCATAAAAACCAATATCTGAGTATGCTTACGGATAATTTTCAAGGCTCTTTTCATTTGTGTGGAAACCGTTTGAATAGATATATTCAATAAATCAGCAATTTCTTGATTACTCTTACCTTTATAATATCTTAATTCAAAAATAAGTCTCATTTTTTCAGGTAGTTCTTTTAAAGCGTTTTGCAAGGTTTTCTCTTGTTCCTCCTCCAAGCTAATTTCTTCAAGAGTAACCTGTTGGTTAGCCAAATAATCGCCAAGTGAGGCAATATATTTGGCTTCAATTTTACCTCTTCTAAAAATATTCAAACTTTTATTGATGGCTATTCTATATAAATAGGAGGATATGGAATTAATCAATGTGATCGCTTCTTTTTCACGCCATATTGTTACAAAAATTTCCTGTACAATATCTTTGCTTTCTTCTAAATCGTCCAATTTACCATGGACAAAATGAATCAAATTATCAACATAACGATTATAGAATTCATTAAAAGCTTGTAAATCGCCTTCAGCAATAGCATTTTGAAGTTCTTTTTCAGAATAAGTATTATAATTTTTCATGAAAACAGGCGAAATTTACTATTTAAATTACGTAACCAGCAAATAATTACAATTATTTTCTTTTTAATTAATTAAAATCAGATATGATAAAAATGTATAATTTATTTATACAATAAAAATATAGGTGTAATTAACGAATTTTTTATTAAATAAAAGGGTGTATCTTTAATTTGATACACCCTTTCTAATACAGGATTTTAATAATACATATTTAATAATCCACGTTTTTCCTCATGTTTTCCTATGTATTCGTCCTAAAACCACGGTTAAAGCATCCTTAAACCGTGTTTTAGCATGCTTAACATACTAAAAGCATACTTTTAGGTTACTTTCACCTTATTTTCACTCCGAAGCTAACCTTATTTCTTATCCCCTGTATTCAAAAACTTATAGACCATTCCTAATATAAAATATTGTCTAAGATTTACACTTGTCCTAAAACCATTCGAATTCCCACTCGCATAATAATTATTGTAAAGACGTTGATTCAATAGATCAAATACGGATAACTTCAACTCCCCCTTTCCAAGAACTGGATAATATACAGAAGCATTTACCAAATGTCTATTTCCTCTTTTATTGTCGATTCCAGTAACGAGGTTACTTAAGGTATAGGAACCCTCTAACCTGAATTTCTTGATATTGTTCACTAAAATACTAGAACCAAAATTATGGGTGATATTATTTACCGACCTGAAGTTTGGAGAGTCATCCTTATATTCTACACCATTTCTCGAATAATTATAATTTGGACTTATGGTCAAATTATCTTTATAGCTGAAAGTGATATTTCCAGAAATATTTCCAAAACTATTTTTTCCCATATTCTCTTCGCCATTGATCCGAGCATAACGATCGCTCATCGAAAAGTACCCATTTATCGATGCCGCCAATCTCCAAGTTTTATTCTGTAGAAAAGTTTGGGATAGACTACCATTCCAAAAAAGACTTCCAATATCACTGGCCTGGATATTTTGTCGGCTGGAAGTCCCGTCAGCTACATTGTAATATTGGTCTGAAATAATACTATTGTCTGATACACCATAGCTTACACTAGCATTGATATACGTTTTGGATTTTGTGAAACTCTTATAATACCTTAATGAAAAATCATTCCTAATCACATTTTCAAAGTAAGGACTGGCATAAACCATTACCGTAGGGGTCATATCATTGTTCAGCACAATTATCTGACTAAAAGAAGGCGGATTTACAGATCGGGAATAACTGGCTGACAACCCCTTATATGCCAGGTTTACATTAGGTAAAAAATAGCCTTTTGCTTCATTTTTACTTGGTAATTTATCAAAATATTCAAATCTATTCGCTAAATTTTGATAGGTCAATGCAAAGGAAATCGGAAAGTCTTTTATCACTTTAATATTCCAGCTGGTTCCTAATACCATACGCGTATTCCGGATATTCTTATTATTGGCCACATCGTCCCTATTTACAAACTCCGTATTATTCACCGATTCAACAGTTCCTCCAGCTGTTCCTCTTCATCCACATTAAACTGCGCAAATACATCAAAATTAAAGCCTTTGTTCAATGGAACCTGTAGGCTGATCCTATTCTTTAGGTTTTGGGTATAAGATACGACATTCGATCGCTCTGTTTGGTCCACAATGCTATCGCCTAATAAATAGTATCTATTCCAGTTATCATTATTTCGGAATATATCTTGATTAATTCTGGAATATTGATGCTCTAAAGAAAGAAGCATTTTATTTTGCAACCGCTTTTCAGCATTTACCCGATAGTTAAAATTAATGTTTTTATTATTGGAAAGATTGGAGGTATTTACGTCCCTTACAGGATCATTCTCATTACGCCAGGTAACCGATTCATTTTGTCCAGTAAAATTATTACTTCCTGTATTCAGTCGAAGATCTAAGGAAACCTGGGCCGTAGTATCCACATGGTACCTGGCGAAAGCCCGCATTTCATGTCTGATCTGATGGGATTCTGAATTGCCTGAACTTCTAGAACGATCTGTAATCTCATCATAAAAACGGTTGTTCAAATCCGTTTGTTCAAAAAGGTGGTCATCTTTTGCGAAATTATAATATAAATTCGTCTTTAACTTTTTGGCAATATCATAATTCACATTTATACCCGAAGAAATCTGGTTCATTAGACCGGCAGATCCATACATCATAAAATTCGAATTCTCCCCCCGACCTAAGCCTCCGTATTGGCTCAATTCTGAATAATCAAAGCCTGATCGGCCAATATTATTGGCAAAGCCAATGAAACTGATCTGCAGGGTATCGCGGAAAGTATTGATCAAAGCGCCCGATTCATAGCGCTCTCTGGTGGCAGCACCTCCATAAAACTTTCCGAAATCCGCTTTAAGGAATTCTTTCTTCATCTTGAGGTTGATGACTATGGGAAGGTTGGTATCATCTAATATTTCTCGTTTAGATTCTCCTTTGTCTTTGATGACCTGGACCACATCAATCAGGGATGCATCCAAATTTTTGGTGGCAATCTTCATATCCTGCACAAAGAAATCCTTATTGTTCACTCGAATTCCCGATACTTCACGGCCTTGGTAAAATATGCTCCCGTCTGCATTCACTTGAATACCTGGTAATATTTGCAAGAGCTCTTCCACTGTGGCATTTGGTCTGGTTTTGAAATAATCGGCTTTATATTCTAAGGTATCCCCATTCAAGCGGATGGGTGGAACTGCCGTGATCAGGATCTCATCGATCATATTCCCGCCCATGATTATACTATCCAACTGCAGTTTTTCTCCAGCTTTTAATTGAAGCGGCTTTTGATAGGTGGGGTTATTGACATAGGAGACATAAAGAATAATCGGTTTTTGAGATGGGATCCTGACGAAATCAAAGTTCCCTTTATCATCTGTCAGGGAATAACTTAATACCAAGGAATCCTTTTCGGAAACAATGGATACGGTCGCCTTTTCTAATGGTTTTTTATTGCCATCAAAGACTCTTCCTTTGATTTCTGCATTGTTTTGGGCATGGACAAGGTTAGCTAGGGCAAATCCTACAAACAGGAGGAAATATCTCATAATACATTAAATAACAGGTTTTTGATTCCCACAAAAATTAATAGCAGTGGATTTTAACCAAAAATAGAACATCTTACGAAATCATCGTAACCATTCATCACATTTAACATATTTTAGCATTATTTCCCGTATTCGGGAGAAAAAAAAACCTATTTCTTGGCGTTTATTTTCTTTGCATATTCAAAAAGGGAAGGATCAATATGGCAATATCCACCTGGGTTTTTATCCAGATAATCTTGGTGATAATTCTCCGCATCGTAAAAATTCTCCAGTTTGGAACATTCGATCTGAATCTTATCCGTATAGTTTTTTGCCAGTGTATTCAATTTTTGTTGGATGATCTTTTCGTCAGCGGGATTGCTGAAATATATCCCCGTACGGTACTGTGTTCCAATATCGTTTCCTTGTTTGTTCAAACTGGTCGGGTCAACCGTTTTGAAATAAAGGTCTATAAGTAAATCCAAACTAACGATGGCTGGATCATAGATCACCTTTACGGTTTCGGTGAACCCCGTTCTGCCGGTGGTTACCTGCTGATAACTCGGCTTCCCTGTTTTTCCATTGGCATAGCCAACCTCAGTAGCTGTAACCCCGCGCACCTGTTTAAAAAAATGTTCGGTACCCCAGAAACAACCGCCTGCAAAATAGATTTCCTTTTTCCCTTTAGGAACAGGTTTCGAAACATAGGTCTCTTTTTCAGACCGATTTTGCGCATTCAGAAAAATAATCCCTCCTATGATAACAAGCACAACAATAACTGTATTTTTCATGATGATGTATTTTTAAATTATTGACTTTTACAAAATTACGAAGAATTTTGTAAAGCTTTTAAAATGACAGACCAAAACGGATGTATGGTAGGACCGCTTCCTTACTGATCCCAACCGTCGCTTGAATGGTCATTAAATCGCCTGGCATAAAATAGATGCCTGTTCCATAACCATGGTGCCAATTATTGGAGCTTTCCTTACTCATAAACACCCGGCCTACATCATAAAACCCAATCAATCCGAAAGTTCCAGGAAGCAGGTAAGAGCTAAAGCTTGCCAATTTCAATCGAGCATCCAAGTTATTATAAAGCGCGGTTTTCCCGGTAAATCGTTGCGAATTATATCCTCTCAAGCTGTTCTCGCCTCCTATTTGCGCATGCTGATAGAAATAGGGATCTCCCCATACCGCCTGCAGGCCTGTCCGATTGGCCAAGGTAAGGTAATCCTGGAACACCGTTTTATAAAAGCTGACATGCTGATCCAATGCCGTAAAATTCCTGCCCTGTCCTGCAAGTTCCGTTTGCCAATCCAATCGGGCATAAAGCTTCATTCCCTTTTTTGGATGCTGATGATGATCTCTCGTATCATAATCAAACCCGATTGCAGCTCCGGTAAATGATTTGTTATGGAAAACCTCTTCTACAGGATGACGCTCGGCGAATCCTTGTAAAAAACGATCCATATTCTTACCTGCCGAAGAAAAATAAAAGGAACTACTCGACCCATAGAAAAGTTTCAAATTCTGAAGTGGATGATAGGACAAAAACACATCGGCATTGATCAAATCGTATTTATTTCGGTAGTATGAAATTTCCTTATCTTCTGATTTATCAAAAACCGTTTGGTTCCCATAACCAAAAAAATTACTCTGATTGAATGGTCCCAAAGCATCCATTTTAAGGGACAAATCCTGCCCTGCCCATAATTCTTTGATATGGCCATGATAAGAAAACATAAAGGATTCCCTTCCTGTGAGATAACTAGCCAATAGTTCATGTCTATACGCATAAGGACTTTTTCGGAACCGATGATTTTCAATCAGATACCCTACCCCAATGATCAATCCTCGATCGACGCCGTAATTTAGGTTGACCAGGACACCTTTACGGTCATATACAAAATTATGATAATCGTAATGATGAACAGAACTATCATTTTTTAATCGATAATGTGCCGCCTTCAAACCGTCGAATTGATTATTGTTCTTTTCCTTAGTATCATAAAAATAGAGGTTGTCTGCATTTGCAAAATCTGGAGCAGCGGAATATTGATCATAATCCTTTCCTCCAACTATCCTCACCTTAATCGGCGATTTGTCATCACCTTGAAAGCGATACTCATCTTCTCCAGCTATTCCATAAATCCTGATTTCTTTGGTATCTTCAGGCTTAAATTTTCTTTTGAAGAGCTTTGCCCCTTCTGTTCCATCCTTTTTTTTGTTGAACACTTCTACCTGCAGGCCATCTTCTTCAAAAGTTACATGGATAAACTCCCTTTTCGCTGATAGAGAAATATCCACCACGTTCGCTAGGGAATGATAATAATCTATTCCAGTTTTCGTGAGTTCATCACGTCTGGATTTGATATTAAATTCCAACTCTTCGGAACTCAATTTTACAATACTATCAGGCATCTCCAACATCGCTTGTCGGATCAAGGAATCAGTAATTAAGAATTGAACACTATCAATCTCCTCTCGCCAATCCTTTTCGTTCAGATCGTTTAGAAAAAAACGATCGAAATGACGCGCATTGAAATTCCAATGGGCCACATTCCTGATATGCGGACTATAAGGTTGAAGGTGTGCTTTTAACCATTGCCGCGATAATAGTACAGGGAAAACTCCAGAGGTTTTGTAGTATACTTTATCCCTATCTCTTGGAACTGGACTGTATATTTTTTTCCCTTTCAGCTTTTCCGGATCCCAGCGCCAATTGTCTTCGTGCCTATCCCAATCTCCCAATACAAAATCCAACAATCTTGCCCGCAGCGTCAGTTTTTGGTCTACACTGACATCATTATCTTCCAATAATTTTTCAATGACCTTTGCTGAATTATCCGTTTTTTCATTTTCAAAAGGCATTCTTGGTTCAAACATATAGGCCCTATTCCTGAAAACGGATCTATATTCCCCTAATCGAGGATCATCCCCCACATAAACCAATTCAGGTACCGCATGAGGTATTCCTAAAGCTTCATGGAATGTCGGCGCCGTGAGAGCTCCAAAAGGATGTGCAATAGCAATTTGATCCTGTACGATATCCTTAGCTATGGTTTTTCGGAGACTTTCTGGTAAACTTCTTTCCGGGTATTTTTGAATAGAACGCAGCACCCATTCTCGACCTGATGAATCAACCAACCTCAAGGATTGCGTCTGCATTCCTCCACCTAATTTCACGATTGATAATCCGCCTTTCTCCGTGGATAGATCCAGAACACGCATCTTGACCGGCGTATTATAAAGTTTTCTATAACTATCGCCCAACCAGAACCGATGAACCAACCCCACTTGGTCATATTCTGCTGCAATAACGGTCTCCATACTATCCTGCTGTTGTGCAATAGCAGACATGCTGCACAAAAGGAATAAATGAACTAGGAGAAAAAATCTCTTGAACAATTTCATAGGTATAATCTTAATCAAGTTTAATTTTTACACGGAGTGCTTTCAAGTCACTAATTCCTTGAAGTTTTTCCAATCGGATTTCTTCGATATCAGATTCAATCAAACCCATTTCAGCTACTTCTTTTAAACAAGACTTTAAATCTCTCACCACCTGATTCCTATTGAATACAATAGCTATATAACCTGGTTTAACCAATCTTTCCTCACTATCCAATATTTTTACTTTATCTATCCTTTTTTTAATGATCTGATAGCGAATATTATAGGAACCTTCCACATCAAACCTTCGTTCATCATCTCTAAAGCTGATATCTATAGGATTCGGATGGATAAAAATCAATTGTGTTGTTTCTAAAGGGATTGGAAGTTCCTGCTTCATGCGGTCGGTAAATTGACCAATCCTGGCAATGTTTGCAATCTGTTCTTTCCTAATCTTTTTCAACATACTGGATTTGAAATCATTTCTAGGAGCTATGGATTGCCCAACATAGAGATCATACTCGATCCCATCTGTACGGAATGTTTCAAAATAAGATGGGATAATGGCTTGTACGCTTTGGTTAAAATTGTCCATCTCCATTTTCAAAAGCTGATTTATTTTCTGAAGTGATCGTTCAAAGGCTCCATTGCTGGAATGCACATCCTCGTAAGAATACTTTAGCTTTTGCCTACAAGCATACAATGGCTGTTCAAAATCCTTTTCTACATCGGAAAGGCTATCCAGAAAAGCAGGAATATCTTCTTGGAAAAAGGCCAGAATATCTAAAAGGTAATTATCCAAATCATATTCGTTGGTCCATTGTTCCACTTCTGCAAATCGATCTAAAAAGCTTTTTTTCAGGAGTGATGGATGCGTTTCCTGAAGACGGGCAATCAGACTTTTGACATAATTAACCCGTAGCTGGATATCATTGTGGTATGATTTGGTCCTCAATAGACTAGAGTCTTTAACGTCTACCGCAGCATAAAAAGGATACACATTCGGAAATACAATTTTTTCCAGCGTCGGGTTTTCAATTTGGTCCATCACATCACCCATATAAGCGGCAGCAACTTGATTAAATTTCCATTCTACAGCTGGCTGTAAGGCCGTATATTGATGAAGGATGACATCATTCAACTCCGATTTGAATGCGGAAAGGATATTATTTGCCAATTGCGTTAATAAACCATAATAATTTCTGATCTGCACCAGCATTTTTCGATTCAACTGAACACCGTTATAGCTATACAATTCCATAATGGCCACCAATCTTCCCTGTTGAAGTAAAGGGAAGCATACATACGAATGCAGACCTGTATTTTTAATACGTTCTAACAGTTTAGAAGATTCAGAATCCAGGTTATCGGCAATTCCGAATGCAAGGACCGTTGGTTTATCCAAATACGCTAGGAGTTCGCCGGTCTGCGCTTCTTCACTGTAAAAAACATCTTGGTGGAATAAGATGGAGTTCTGTGCCAGATCGGGCGATAATATGGGGATATCATTTAGTTTTAAAATTGGATAAAAGGATGATTTTACCCCTTTGAAGGCCATGATATCTCCTAAAATTGTGTTGAGTTTATCCAAACCATTTTTCCCGGTGTAAATGCTGATGTTATTCACCAGGTCTTGGAGCTGTTCAGACGTATAGGATTCCTGGCAATCCGAAAAAGTCAGGATGGTAAATCCTTCAAACAAAAAATTACGGAGGTCAAAACGCTGTATAATAGGCTCAATATCTTTAAACTCTATATTGTCTTTCCCTTTTAAAGAATGGAGATCAAGCTCTGGCAGCTTCCCGATCGGTTTAATCTTTACAAAGGTAAAGTCAAGATCCAATTCAAAATACCGATTGAATGCTAGATCCCTTTTCACATAGCGATCTTTATTTTTTAACGGAGGAACATCATAAAATCGTTCCAAGATAAGTAGCAATAATTGCTTATTGATGAATTCCAGTTCCAGAAAATGATGGCTCACCGGAGGCGATATTCTGGTGAAATCATCAGCGATCAATTCGTAAAAGGCTTCGGTTCCAAAGAATACGCGGTCCGGAATAGGATATCCTAAAGCCCAATTCATGTGGGTCTCTGTAGGCACCCCCTTAGCCAAATGGTAGATGACCTCAAAGACCTCTTGGTATTCCTTCAGGTTTTTATCGTTTAGATCCCCTAAAACGGCCATTTTACTTTGGATCAGTTCTTTGGCAAACTTTGGTAGCAACATGCCGGATGCATGTGCTGATTTATTATTTTCCAGATATTGTAGGAAAGGCCCTAATGACATTTTCTCTTCCAAGTCTCCGTTCTGAAGGAAATTATTATCAATATGGGCATTTTGTAGTAACATAAATTATTGGTTTGGTCGTAGACTAATTTACAGCCTGATGCTTTATCGTTATGTTAAAAGCTTGGAAAAGGGCATCGGAATCATTTACGATATAGAAAGACAACAGCATATCCTTATTATCTAAATAATCGATTACACAGAAGCCTTGATCTTCGTAACTATACTGTAGGTTTTTGGAAGGTTGAATGCTGGAATGCTTTGCTCCCGAACCGCTAACGACCTGCTTAATATTTTCCGTTTCAATATATTGTAATCCATGATCATGCCCGGCCACAAATAGTATATTGGGATGCTCAGCTACGGTGGAAGTTACCTTATCTACCATCTCCCTATATATAGGATGTTTCAGATCCTCTGCTGATTTAAAAGCTGTTGATCTCACCAATGGATATAAAGAACCTACTGCTGGCAAGGGGATGTATAAGGGTTTCCAGAGTCTGGTAAGTGGGAAAAGATGATCTTTCCAATTGTATTTTAGACTATGTTCGCCATAGGATTTCATCGGATGATGGGAAAAAATCAGAATGGTTTTGTCTTGATGTTTTTCCAAAATCGCGTTCAATTCTTGGATAAAACCTTCCTTATCCTGTTTTATATCCTTGCCATGATGTGGGAACAGCCAATATTCGCTATCAAAAGTAATGGCTATTACATCTTTTGCAAGTTGTATGGGTTCAGGCCCTAAAGTACCTGCTTGCGGTACAAACTTCAGATCTTTATCCTGGAATTGCGCGAGGTAATTGGCTTGGGCTTTTACTTTTTCCAAACCAAGTTTACCGGAATGGTCCCAATCATGATTACCTGCCAAAAAATAAACCGGCACGCCGGCCTTACGAAAGTCTTCAAACTGGCTTTTTAGAATATTCTCAGTTTTTTCTTTTTCCTTATCCTCCAATGCCATTCCATCAGGATAGATATTGTCGCCCACAAAAAAAGCAACCGTTTTATCTTTTAATAGGAGGTCTTGTGCTTTTTGGATTAAAAAATGCTGGGCAGGATTAATCTCTCCTGCATCCCCAAAAACAATCATGCGCTTTTCTATTTCCTGGGCTTGTACAAATCCTAGAAAAAGGCTTAAAATAAAAACAAAAAATGGTTTCATCTATTAATTCTTGAATTGAAAGAGCATTGCATTTTCAGCATTGTTTTTTTCACTACTGATATACATTTTCTGTTGTGCATCGAAGGTTATTCCTTCTGGTTGCTGAAACTGATTTTTATCTAAAAATATGGTCTCTATGGGTTTGAATTCAGTATCCAAAATGAGGATATTTTTATCGATCGAGGATAGTAGGAACCACTTTTTTTGTAGATTATTTTTAACTAAGGCTGAAGGTTTTAAATTCTTCACAGGTTTACCATTGGCCGAAGTAACCCCTTCAAGGGAAACGATAATGTTGTTTTTAAGGCTAAGATTTCCATTTTCCAATATAGAAAGACGATAAGCGGTCAGTTGCGGACTTCCCTTATCCTGTTTACATTCTTTACAAACAACCATTAAGCTTTCATCTTGAGGGTCATAGGCCATGGATTCATATTCTCCTTTTTGCAAAAGATCTATATGGATCTTGACTTTATTTTCGGAGTCTTTGAGGTCTACAGGAAAACTATAGATGGTTCCTTTACTTTCTAGAACATAGAAGGATTCTCCGTCGGTTGCTATTTCCTCAAAATCGCCCTTTCCAGCAAACTTATACTGCCCAATAATTTCAGTTTGGCTAAGCGAATAGGCGTATAAGATCCCCTCTTCATCTTGAACGGCATAAATAACATCCAAATTTCCAGGCAGGAAGGTTATTCCTGATATTTCATCAAGTTCTGTAGGCAATGCATACACGCGCTCATAGCCAAGGATATCCTGTTGTTCGTTTTTGTTGTTTTCTTTTTCTAATTTGGATTCTACCTTTCCAGCAGATTGGCTTTGACAGGAAATAAATCCCAAACCTAGGATCAGACTTAAAAATAATTTCATTTTATCCTTATTTAGTAATAAAAATAGCGATGCTAAAGGCAATCACCGATAATATCAAACCGAACATAAAAACACCATAAGCATATCTCAATAGACGATATTTTCTTCCTAGCACTACCCCTTGGGAGTGTACATCCTTAGTCAACATCCCATATAAAAATTCCTTATCATCCATGGCTTTCTTCATGGCCTCCTCATAATCCTTAAAGGATGTTTTATAGAAATTTCCAAAGAATAGTAGGTTTACGGATTTGGTCTTCACATCCTCTGGTTGGTATTTTCCGTTTGGTATTTTTGGAATGGTAGCCAATATGGCCAGTACCATGGTTACCACAGAACAGCTCATTAAAATAACAGTAGGAATGATCAAATGCGGATTATTGTCTAATGCCTTGACCAATACCGCAACGACAATGGAAAGGATAATGGAATTTACGGTCAACAGAATATTTGATTTGTTATCAGCCATATCACTCAATCTTTGGCTATTTGCCGAAGTGATTCGGAACATGGTTTCTATTCCACGCTCGGGCTTTTTCAGGCGCTCCGCTTCCAAGGCAGCTTCTTGCTTTTCCAAGGTCTTTTTCTGTTTCTTCATTAGGCCTTGAAGGTTATCTCTTTTTCCAAGTGCAAGCTTTTCTTGGGCATATTTTGTATGGTAAACATGCTTTTGAAGGAGCTCGATGGTCTGCTCCCTCCAGATGTTCCGATCAATTTTTTCCCCCTTTAACTGTTCTGCTTCTTGGAGCATCAGTTTATTGCGTTCATCAAATGATAATTTCCCTAAATGGAATAGATCAGCATCACAAACGATCTGTTCCAACAGGTTTCTAGGTGCCTGAGGCATTTTTGTGGCTAAAATACATCCTTTTACCTGATCTTGTTTTTCATTGGAAACCCCCAATCCTGCTAGAAATTCCATAGCTATTTCTGCACTTCGCGCCTCATGACCTTCAGAACCACCGGATTCATATCCTATATCATGAAAGTAGGCTGCAGCTAAAACCACAAACCGGTCTTGGTCATTTAACGCATAATGATTTGCTAATTCCTCGACAGCTTCGACCACATCTTGGGTATGCTGAAAGTTATGGAAACAAAATTCACAGGATCCGTTTTTTATCCGTTCCTGTAAATAGGTGTTTATTTGCAGAAGCAATGGGCCATATTCCATTTAAACTTTATTAAAATTTTACAATATTACTGACATTTTATAACAAAAAGTCAAAAAGACTAAAATATGACATCTAAAAGGTAATCGTAGATTTATTATTGGTAAACAAGTCTTTAATTTAATTAATTTACGTAAAATTGAATACAATTTTGCTCGCTAACCGATCATTTACTTATTATGCATACGTCCATGAATTGGAAGAGAACCATTTATTTACTTTTTCAAATTATTCTTCTTCCTTTTTTACATCCGCTCAGTGCCCAGGAAACTCCTAAAGAAATCCTTTATGTGACTACGGATAAGAACATATATACGCCTGGAGAAATCATTTGGTTTTCCTCCTATCTATTAAACACCAAAGAGTTGACAGATACCCTATCGCCCGATCTTTTAGCAGTAGGTCTATTACGTGAAGATAGCATCTCCTTTAGTGTGAAGCGGTATTACCTAATGGCCAATAAGATTTGTCCCGGAAGTCTGACCATTCCCGATTCTTTAGTCCCTGGAGATTATCGTTTGGTTGCCTTCAGCAATGTGACTGATACAGAACATAAGCCGATACATTTTTTCTCCTCCAAGATTATCATCAAATCCCCAACCTTGAATGCCTTCCATAGTACTTTCGAGCAATTGGATACCAAGGACAAGAATACGATTGAAATTCAGGTGAAAGCTTGGAACCTAGAACTGAGGGGCGAAAAAGCAAAAAACAACCGTATTGCCTATAAACTTTCCACAGGCTGGAAAGGCGAAGTACCCTTGGATATTTTTGGTCAGGCAATCATTAGCATACCAAAGGAGGAGTTTCAGCAATCGGATAAAAATCTCATGACGCAGATATTCTATCAGAACAACAAAAAGTACAGCAATTTTAAAATCGCAGAGGAGAACCCAATAATCAAATTATCCATTTCCAATCCAGATAAAACCTTACTTGCCGACAAGGAAAACTTCTTTTATTGGCAGACGAGCCAAGAGAATGGTTCTCCGGCAGCGGTTGAAATTGCTATCCTTGAGAATGGTCAAGAGATTTTAACTTCCAAATCAGATGAACAAGGGATGGGATCTTTTAGCTTTGTACCGAAAGAAGACGCCTTATATACGATTAATTCAAAAACAGCTCCTTTTAAACTCGATTATACCCTCAATAAGGCTAAGAAAAACATCTTCCATCTATCCAATAAAAACCATGTACCAAAAGATACCTTACTGATCGACTTGGAAAATACGCAGGCAGGGCCTTTACAGATTCACTTCAGGGCTTTGCAGGAAAGTGCTGCAATGGTTTCCTCCCTCTCTGGTATTGATGAAAAGAGCAAACGAATTGTAGTCCCTTTAAAGGACTTTATAAAAGGAATATATGAATATACGATCACCGATGGGCAAAACAAGACCTTGGATCGATCTTATTTCCTAGCCAATTACCATAAAAAACCTGGAATTGAAATCGCTTTATCGAAAGACACCTTATCCACTAGAGATAGCCTCCGGATTAATCTGAAGACATCCGACTTCCAGGGAAAAGCCATTGAATCCATATTGACTTTATATTGTGTGCTGGAGGATCGAATCATCCCGGAATACAAACAACATATTGACAGCTATTATTATTGGGATTTTTGGTTAGGGCAAGCCTGGAAAACAGACCCTACCCTTGATCGTATTTCTCGGTTAAATCATCAATTGGCCTTTGCAAAACCTTATCAGCCTTCCAAGTTCTTTAGCAATGATCCTGCTTTGAAGAAGGATATTCAGGGTTACGCCAGCACAACAGCGTTGAAGCGAATAGAAGTACCTGTAGACCTGCTGTATAGGGTGGGAAACGGGCTTAAACAGCAGCTGACTGACAGTATGGGTAAATTTTATTTGAACCCGCGGCAAATTGCCATACAGGAACCTAATAAGTTATACTTATTTGCTTCTATCAATCAGAAGAAGAAAAAAGTGGGAAGTTCGGATGTAACGATCAAAATCTCGAATCCCTTAGAGCAACTCTTTACCAATATCCAACAAAATTCCTCGGAATTGACCCGTTATGGGATGATTTCACGAAAGAAAAACACTGCAGAATTCCAGATCAAAGATCCTAATGTGAACAAGATTGAGGAAGTGGTGGTCTATGCAAAACCAAGAGACCTAAGGAGTACATTTGGAAGAAATGAATGTGGCGATTATGTATGTCCATATAATATTTTAAACTGCCAGAATCATCCTTATAGTGGTCGACCTGCTGTTAAAGGTGAAAGTTATCTGGTTAATGGTATCCGCACGGTTTACAAAGGCTGTACAGATAGAGAAAGCACCATCGAACCCATCTACACTGGACGAACTTTTCAAGGGATGTCTAAAGCGGAACTATCGGATTTTAGTTCCAAAAATTACATTTCTACCTTGTTCTGGATGCCTTATATCCTAGTGGATAATGTCAATGATAATCAGATTCAGTTTTATAGCTCGGATCAGACTGGAAAATATAAACTCATCATAGAAGGGGTAACTAATACCGGGGAGTTGATATATGCCGAAAAAGAGATCATCGTAAAATGAAAAAGCCCCTTTCGGGGCTCTCCAACTTAATAAATAAACTTGTTTTACTTGATATAATGGTTTAAAAAATCATTTCTTTTGTTCAAAAAACTGGTTCAGCGATATTATAAAATCTGTATAGAGTTCGCCATCTGTTAAAATTTTCCAATCAATATAAACATCCTTAGAAACGTGTATCGGATCTTGTTTTATCTGAAGGTCAATCTTAGAATCCTTTTCATTCAATGGAGAGACAAATAGATTAATGGTATACCGTTCTTCTTTAGTAAAAATAAATTCCTTCCATTCCTTAAAGAATTGCCACTGTGCCATCCCTTCTTTTCTGTTCAATTTCTGAATGAAGCAATCATTTTCAATTGCATAAAATTTTAATTTAGAAAACACTTCGTCTTTAGAAACTCCTTTGACAATCAACGATTTATCCTGAGCTTTCAAATGAAAGAACGGTAAGACTAAGACCGTAAAAAGAAAAATACGAAGACATGAGGTCATAATTATATTGGTTTTCTATTATGACTTCTGACCGCTAATAAGGTTTAATGGAAAAAAATAAAAAAATGAATTAAATTGCCCTAAAAAGAAAAACTGGCATACGAGTCTGAATGCCAGTTTTCTAATAGTTAGTGAATTTTAGTTTTTTCTCCTAGTTCTTGGAAAAATGTTTTTATAAGGAAACAAACCTTTTATTTTACCCAAATAATTTATTATATAAATAAATTAAGTTTTTAACATTATTCCACAAAATTAAGGCATGATTTTCTATATTAACTGGTAAAAATCCAACCTAATTAAGTAAAATTGTAATATGCGATCAAAATACATCATACAATCCATTGGGGTTCAACTTATCAGTTTGGATGATATTACTTCAGCCTTTCATAAACATCCCTACTATCAATTGGTGTATATACTATGGGAAAAGGAACCCACAAGATCAATCAGAGCGTATTTGAGTTCAGCAAAGGAAATCTATTTTTGATAAAACCTGGGGATGTGCATGGTTTTGATTCTGATCATAATGTAGAATTATGCCTGATCAATTTCAATGAAGAATTTTTCTCGGAAACCCATACCTCTAAAATCGATTCCTTGGACTTCAGTAAGGAATTTCGGCAATTGGAGTTTATTCTGAACAACTATAGTGAGTTTCAGGGAAGTCTAATTGGTAAGGATGACTCTACCCTATTCCATAGCTTGATCAAGCAACTTATTCTGGAGACAAAATATAATCGGATTTGGCACAAGATGATCACCAAAAACATTGTTCTCCTGTTACTTAATCTATTGTCCAGAAATATCCAGGAGTCCTTTATCTCTACATCCAAAATGGAAAATACCAATTCCAGATTCTTAGATGTACTGGACTATATCCGGCATCATATATTTGACAATAATCTGCTGCGGGTAGAAAACCTCGCCAATCAATTCAATCTTTCTGTCGGACATTTTAGCCGTTATTTCAAGCAGGAATCCAACATGAGTATTAAGGAATACATCCTGTATTATAAACTCGAATTAGCCAAGGCAAGATTGATCTATAGTGAAATGACCATTGCCCAAATTGCCAGTGAGCTTAAATTTGTGGATGAAAGCCATTTAAATAAACTCTTCAAAAAGAATTTTGGACTGACCGCCAAAGCGTATAAACAGGCCGCAAAAAAGTAATTATTTTTATTATCAGGTATTTAGTTCCGAACCAAAACACCTGCCGACTGTTCCTTCTACACAATCAACGTAGAAAGGAGAATATCATGGTAAAAGATCACGGAAAAAGCATCAAAAATGATGAAAAATATGAGGCTTTGCGCGATAAGGGGATGAGTAAGGAAAGGGCTGCCCGAATTTCAAATGATCCAAATTCCAGTAAAAAAGGTGGAAAAGCCAGCGACTTGGACGAGCGATCTAAAACAGAACTCTTGCAGGAGGCCAAAAAGATAGGAATATCCGGAAGGCACAAAATGACGAAGGATAAATTAATTGATGCTATTCGAAATCATTAATTGTGCATGTTCAAAGCTATTAATCAACTTACGCTGTTAAAAGAGAATGGTCTAAAATATGTTGACTGCAATACTGGAGGATATAAACGACAGAAAAAAGGTCAGTCATTTATCTATTTGGATAAAGGCCATAACAGAATAACCAACGAAAAAGTCCTGGAAAGAATCAATTCGTTGGTTATTCCACCTAATTGGAAAAAGGTTTGGATCTGTCTCGAGGCAAAAGGCCATATTCAAGCCACTGGTTTGGATGATAAAGGGAGAAAACAGTACCTGTACCATCCTCAATGGTCGCAGCTGCAAAAATCACTGAATTTCCATAAATTGATCGCCTTCGGAAAAGCTTTACCTTTATTAAAAAAGAAAATCAAGAAAGACCTTAATCAGGAGGGATTTACATTAGAAAAAACCAGTGCCATCGGACTCCGGATCATGGATCTTACTTCCATCCGAGTAGGTAATTCTTTATATACCAAAACCAATGGTTCCTATGGATTGACCACCCTAAAGAAGAAGCATGTTAATCTAAGCACTTCAAATAACATCAAATTTTCTTATGTAGGTAAAAAGGCCGTTAAACAGGAAAAAATAATCGTTAATAAACAGTTATATTCCTTACTAACTGAATTAAAAGCAATAAAAGGTGGTAACCTTTTAAAATACAGAACCAGCGCTGGTGATTTCAGGTCATTGACCCCATCGGATTTGAACCAATACTTGAAAGAAATTTCACAGAAAGAGATTACCTGCAAGACTTTTAGAACTTGGAATGCCTGTTTTGATTTTCTCTTATTTCTTAGTCAACTGGAACCACCTAAAACAAAAAAAGAAAGAAATTCCAATCTTCAATTAGCTTATGATTATGTAGCCGTACGATTGGGAAATTCAAAGAATATTTCTAAAAAACATTATATCTGCCCCTTATTGATTGAAAAGTACGATCAAGAGGTTTTGGATGATTTTTTAAAGAAAACAAAAAGGATGAACAAAAATGCCAAGGAAGAATATTTAAGGAAAGTGATGATAAAAATACTCAATCGTATTTATACCTAAATAGAAAAAAGATTGAACTATTCCCACTTCCAAATAGTTCATTTTTAAAATCTTACATCCTATGGAAACTATAGATAAAAAAATAGACATCGTCAATGCGGCGATTGAGATCAATAACGATCGTATAGCGGGCTATGAAAAAGCTATGGAACTTTGCAATGAGTCTGAGGAACAAGATCTGACCTTATTGTTTCAAAAATATAAGGAACAGTCTGAAAACTTTAAGGATGAGCTTCTACCCTATGTGCAACAATTTGGGGCAGAACCTGAGGAAGGCACCATGGTAAGCGGTAAGTTGTTCCGTCTTTGGATGGATATAAAATCTTTGGTAGCTCCTTATACTTCGAAAGCGGTATTGGAAAGCTGTGAAAAAGGAGAAGATGAATTCCGAGATGCCTACAAGAAAATTCTTAACGATGCCTTGGAAGATTATCCAGGCATTGTAGATTTACTTCAAGCTCAGGTAGCTGATCAACAAATAGCCCATCAACATATAAAAGAGCTTAGAGACCGCACCTAGCTGTTTTTTTACAGGGTAAAGCACGCTATTTATACTTGCTTCAAAAAAAATAATACTTAAAAATTAAATCTCGTTTTAGAGAAACATTTGCAGAAATTTTAAAAATTAAAGATTTATGTGGTTATCAGTAATATTTGGAATTGTGATTATTTTAATTATTAGTATTATAGTTTACAATTCGAGAGCAAACAGAAATAAAAACAGAAAGTCAGGTTATTTAAATGATATAAAATAACTTAAAGAAAAATCAGCATTTTTTTATACAACCTGCATCATAGAATCCTTGGCATTTTTGCTGAGGATTCTTACTTTTTAATCTCTAAGGGCATTTTTTTATATTTATTCAGAAAAGTAAAAATCAATTTAACAACTGCTATGGCATGATAAATGTAGCGTTTTAGCTACATTAATTTTGCTCCCTAATAGTACTGAAATTGTATCGGAAAAACATTTATGTCAAATAATATAAATTATCAATTGATAATTAAAGCATTGGATCATGCTCCACTTGCTACTGCAATCTACGCTACACCTGAACTACATATCGCATTTGCTAATAAAGAAATGTTAAAAATGTGGTGTTCCAATGAATCCATAATTGGTAAAACCTTTAGCGATGCATTCCCTAATTTTGACGAAGATGGTTTCACCAGTATTCTAATGAAAGTTTGGAAAACCGGCACAACCTACATTGCCACCGATACGCCTGCAGAGATTAAAGAAGGTAACACCTTTCA
Organism: Sphingobacterium tenebrionis; assembly: GCF_037126265.1. Taxonomy (NCBI): domain Bacteria; kingdom Pseudomonadati; phylum Bacteroidota; class Sphingobacteriia; order Sphingobacteriales; family Sphingobacteriaceae; genus Sphingobacterium; species Sphingobacterium tenebrionis. Next base: position 46,956 of record NZ_JAYLLN010000007.1, on the reverse strand, counting down.
TAAACGTTATTTTGATTTTGAATACCGCGCCTTATTGGATGAAAACCAAAACACCTATGCTATTTTACATACATCCATAGATGTTACTGAGCGTAATTTATCCAGGATATTGATTAGAGACCAAGAACAGAAACTCAACTTGAATCAAGACCTGGAAATCTTGACGCATACGTTGGCACATGATGCAAAAAACCCATTATCTATAGCTAAGTTAGGATTGGAAACCTTAAGGAAAAAAGAAAATCTAAGTGCAGAAAGAAAGGAAAATTGGTTTGAAATAATTGATGGTGCCATCGGAAGCTTAAACAATATCATCGATAAGACCGTAAAGCTAAGTGAAGCGAGAACTTATGTGCTGGAAAAGGAAGAAATCCATCTCGATCAAATATTGCCTAGCTGGGTCGAAGAAGCTGTTATCCTAAATAACGCAAAGGATATGATTATTGAAATAGCAGCAATTCATCCTATCATGGCGGATAAAGGAGGACTGTACCAGATCTTTTCAAATATTATTGGAAATGCCATTAAATATTCCATTCATAACATCAGGCCATCACTTAGTATCTACAGTGAAAAGACCCATAAAGGGATAGCCTATTACATTAAAGACAATGGCATCGGAATCCCTGAAAATGAAATCAACAACATATTCCTGAATTTAAAAAGGGGCTCTAATGCGTTGTCTTTCCAAGGTAAAGGGATAGGCCTTTTTATTGTAAAAAGAATTATGGAAAGACTGGATGGCCAAATAAATATTACCAGCAAATTGGGTAAAGGAACAGAAGTAAGGTTATTTTTCCCTAATTAACATAGCTTCTTTTTCTCAACAATATTTTTTATTCATCGCTTTGGCAAATTTGCGATGGTTACATGTCGGGCATTCTAATGGCTTCTCATCGAAAATTACATGCCCACAGTACATACAAGCAATGGGAGTTCCCGCAGTAGGTTGTTGTTCGAACTCCTTATAATCATCCGGGAAAATCGGAAGCCCATATTTCACCTCGGAATCAGCGTATCTGAGCACACTTAAGGAGCCGTCAGTCTCCAATACAGCTATTCTTACCTGGCCCAAATGCTCAATAGAGGCATTCCTCAATTCAGAGAAAAACTCCGTTTTGGAAAATGTACTCTTATTTTCCTCGGTTACAGCAAACTCTCCATCTCTTACAATCACCAGGGCTTTACCTTCCAGCATCCGCGTAAAAAAATCATATTTGGCTACTAACCAGGTGAGAAGTTTATAGAGGGTGATCACGATTATGAATACAATGATTGCATGGACCAAGGGAAAGTCATCCTGAAACATGGGATCGCCTGCCGCTGAACCCAATCCTAAGATAATGGCTACTTCAAATAAAGTTAATTGCCGAACACCCCTTCTGCCTGATACCCGTAACATCATTACGATTAACAAAAACATAAAAAGTGTCCGAAAACCAATTTCCCATAAGAAACTAGGTTCTACACCGTCAAAAAGAATTTCGTATAAGCTTTTACCTTCCATAACATCAATTTTTAATGAGGCTTTACCAATTTATCAAGGATTGAATAGGCATTTCATATTTATCTGAACCAATCATTTAAAGAATTGTTCATTACTTATAGGCCTATTCGCCTATTCATCATACTTATATAATAATTAATCAAAAGAATATGGAAACTAGAACAGAAGGCAATCCTGAAGATTTATACCCTACCCCCCCTTTCAAGAAACAAGATCAAAAACCTCCCGGTGAGACAAAACTCATGGATCCAAAACCTGACCATGGCGAACAGAGCTATGAGGGTAATGGGTTATTAACAGGGAAAGTAGCGGTTATAACCGGTGGTGATTCGGGTATTGGCAAAGCTACGGCAATTGCTATGGCACGTGAAGGAGCTGATATTGTTATTGCCTATAAGGATGATGTGGAGGATGAAGATGCTGAAGACTGTAAATATTGGGTTGAAAAGGCAGGAAAAAGAGCCTTACTTTTTAAAGGAGACATTCGAGAGGAAGAAACCTGTAAGAAATTAATCGACGCCGCAGTAGATGAGTTTAAGATGATCGATATTTTGGTCAACAACGCCGCCTATCAGATGTCTTATAAAACGCTTGAAGAAATCTCTGCCGAAGAGTGGGATAAGACTTTCGAAACCAACTTGAGCGCCATGTTCTACTTGGTAAAACACGCTTTAAAACATATCAGACCTGGAGGGAGCATCATCAACACCACTTCAGTTAATGCCTATGATCCCAATCCTACGTTGATTCCTTATGCAGCGAGCAAAGCTGCCATACAGAATTTCACATCCAATCTTGCGCAGAAATTCTTAGAGGATGGAAATGGTATTCGGGTAAATGCCGTAGCACCAGGTCCTGTATGGACGCCTTTGATTCCAAGTACCATTCCTGACCATGAACACTTTGGAGATAATACACCGATCGGAAGACCGGGGCAACCAGCAGAAATAGCCCCTGTGTTTGTATTCTTAGCAACCGCAGCTGCATCCTATGTTTCAGGAGCCACTATCCCTGTTACAGGTGGTAGGATCACTATTTAAACCAAGAAGTTCTCCAATCATTTCCATGCCGGCATTGAAGCTTTGGATATATATATCCCCTGCATTTCTGGCATGAAATTTCAATTTCCGTTGGAGCAACTTGTTTTCAAAACTCACCGCCAAAAAGACATCCCCCGGTTCAGCTGTAGGGTGCTTTTCTTTTCCTTGATAAGCCAAACCCGTAATGGCACAATACACATCGGCCTTAAATAATTTCTTCAATCCGACCAACATGGCTTCGGTCACTTCCATCGATTCAGCCGTAAATTGGTCAATCAGTTCTTGAGGAACCCCAAGTACGTCGACTTTAACAGCTATATTAAAACAGACCAAATTACCCATCAAATAATCCCCTGCCTCGGTCTGTAAACTCCAAACAGAAGACATAAATCCTCCGGTCATACTTTCTGTCAAGGCAAGTTTGAGCTTTCGAGCCTGAAGTTCTTCAGCAATCGTATTTAATTTTCCATGGTCAATTTTGAACATCTGTTTTGTTTTTTAGGGAGAACAACCAAAATGGGGTTTCGTTTGTTAATAAAAAAAAGAAGATATGAGAGCAATTTGGACAGGAGCCATCGGTTTTGGACTGGTAAACATTCCGATCAAGATTTATAGTGCAACCCAAACCAGTAGTTTGGATTTCGATATGCTGGATCGAAAAGACCATGCTAATATTAAATATAAACGCGTCAATGAGCAGACAGGCAAGGAAGTGAAATGGGAAAATATAGTGAAGGGCTTTATGCTGAAAGACAAATATATCGTGTTGGAGGATGCAGATTTTGAAGAAGCCATGCCCGAAAAAAACAAGATGATAAACCTTCAATCGTTTGTTAAACTCCAAGAAGTAGACAGCATCTATTTTGATACACCTTATTACCTAGAGCCCCAAAAATCAGGTGAGAAAGCTTATCAATTATTATTGAAAGCCCTTGAGAAAAGTAAAACCGCCGGATTAGGAAGCTTTGTGATGCGAAATGTAGAAAATTTGGCGATCATCAAAGCTTTTGATAATGTCCTGGTTTTAAATAAAATCCGCTTTGAAGAGGAGATTCGCAATCCAGAGGAATTGAAGATACCTTCATCTGCCCGAATCAGCAAGGCTGAGATGGACATGGCCATGCAGCTGATCAAAATGAACAGCAAAGAATTCGACATCAAAGACTTCAAAAACGAATACAGCAAGGAATTGATGAAGATCATCCAGCAAAAGAGCAAAGGAAAAAGAGCCACTATTCGAAAGATCAATGTGGAAAATACCAAGGCTTCAGATCTACTCGAAAAACTTAAAGCGAGTTTGGCCTAAGATTAGAATTTCTTGATTGCAGCTTTGAGATCCACCGTATCCTTCCAGATGTTTTCCCAAGGGTCTGCTAGGTCTTTCAAGCGCTTTGGCATACTGAAGATATCGAAATCCTTAATGGATAATTCGTCATTAACTTCTTCCCAATGTAAAGGGGCACTGACCGTTGCACCAGGCTTTGGCCGTACAGAATAAGGGGCGGCGATGGTTTGCCCCTGCTTGTTCTGCAGATAATCAAGATAGATCAGGTTTTTTCGTTTTTTAGGATCCCTAATGATACTAGTGGTGTCAGGGTGCGCGGATTGCAGCATTTCTGCCAATAATTGAACAAAATCCCGCACCAATTCGTAATCATACTTCTGATCCATATTCATATAAATATGCAATCCACTTGATCCGGAAGTTTTGATATAATGTGGAACCTCTGCATTGTTTAATATATCATGACAGCTCAAGGCCACTTGAACCACCTCCTTAAAATCTGCTCCATTGGGATCCAGATCTAAAACAGCAAATTGGGGCTTTTCTGGTTTTTTATAGGTCGATAACCAAGGATTGATTTCAATCGAACCTAGGTTTGCTATAAATAACAAACTGGCCACATCATTACAAAGCAGATAATCTATGGTCTTCTCTGTGCTCTTGGAGTAGATTTCTGTCGTCTTAACCCAACTCGGTAATTGTTTGGGTTCCACACCCTTCTGAAAGAAGCCCGGTTTGTCGATCCCATTCGGATACCGGTTCAAGGATATGGGCTTATCTTTCAGATAAGGCAATATAAAATCAGCGATCTGCTCATAATAACTTAACATCTCCCCTTTACTGATCTGCTCTTTTGGCCAGTAAATTTTATTCAGATTTGTCAAGGAAACCTTTTTCTTTCCAAAAACCAATTCCTTTTCGTTAGCTAATTTCTCCTTTTCTATAGCACTACCCTTCTCTGTTTCTTGTGGTTCAATAACTTCCAGCTTTGTTTCTTCAGCTGATTTATCTGCTCGCAATCCTTTATAAACCGGATGTCTAAGATGTCTATCCATTGTCCATTCTGAATAATAAACGTCACAGACCAATTTTGGTGATAACCAGGTCACTTCCCTTGCCTTAGCTATTTTTACAGCAGCTGGAAAAGGCTTAGTTTTCCGAATGAGCTTACTAAAGCTACCATGTAATTCTTTTAAAGAATCATCATTGAAACCCGTACCACAATTTCCGATGTAAAGGAGCTCCCCCTTTTCCATAACTCCCAATACCAATGCTCCAAAATATTTCCGCCCACCTTGAGGAACCGTGTAACCACAGATAATGGCTTCTTGTGTATTCCGTAACTTTATCTTCAGCCAGGAAGAACTTCTTTTCCCCGAAAGATAGGTACTGGTTTTATCCTTGGCAATCACCCCCTCCCACTTATTTTCTTCCGCATGAACCAGCATATTATCCACTTGCAAGTCCAAACTGGGCACAAAATGGATTTGTTTTGCTTTGACCTTTTCCAGAAATAATCTCAACAATTCTTTCCGGTTTTCCAATTCAAAGTCGCGGAGATCATTCCCATCCAAACTCAACATATCAAAAACATAGTAATTAAGGCTTAGCCCGGCGGCAATAGGTTCGCCAGATTTCAATAATTGAAATTGGGATTGGTTCTGTTTGTTCTCAATGACCAGTTCGCCATCTAAAACAAAATCCTTGTCAATTTCTGCTAAAGCTTTTACGATACTGGGATATTGTTTATTCAACAGATTGCCGTTTCTAGAATAAAGATTGGTTTTCTCTCCATTTTTTTCGGCTAAAATTCGAAATCCATCAAACTTTTTTTCGTAGATCCATTCCGCTCCATCTGGTAGATCAGGCGATAATTTGGTTAACATTGGAGCTGGAACAGCTTCAGCCTTCTTTTTTGATTGCTTTTCGGAAGTTTCAGGAGTTGCCTCTTCTGTCTTTAGGACTTTTTTTTTAATAGATGTACCTTCTTTCTTAAAGGTTTTCCCTTCTTTTTTAACCGATGCCGCTATAAAATCCTCTGCATCATACTCTTTTTCTACGGCATATTCATCCTTATGCTTGATCAATAACCAGTTAGTTGGGTCATCCCCTTTCATCCGAACCAAGGCAAATTCCCCTTTCAATTTTTCCCCATGCAATTCGAACTTAATGGATCCTTCTTTCCATTGTTTTAAGAATTCTTTTTCATTCTTTGCTGCAACCAGATCATAGGTTCCTGAATCAAAAACCACGACCGTTCCTGCTCCATAGTTCCCTTTGGGAATACTGCCTTCAAAATCAGCATAACTTAAGGGATGATCTTCCACTTCAACAGCAAGTCTTCGATCTTTGGGATTTAACGAGGGACCTTTGGGTACAGCCCAACTTTTCAGAACCCCATCGATCTCTAATCTAAAATCATAGTGCAATCTCGACGCATGATGTCGTTGCACCGTAAAGATCAACTTCGAAGATGAATCTTTCAATCCATTTTCTGAAGGTTCGGCAGTTTTCGAAAAATCTCTTTTCTTTTGGTATAGATCAAGCTTTCCCATGTTCTTTTTTTTAAAAGAACACGGGCTTAAGCTAATGGTTTTCTTTTTATTGAATAAGGCCGTTTTGAATAGCAAACTTAATCAATGCAGGGGTATTTTTTGATTTGGTCTTATCGATCAGGTTTTGACGATGTCCTTCCACAGTCCGTTTACTTAAAAATAATTTCTTTGAAATCTCTAGGTTGGTATAACCTTCGCCCAACAGTTCCAACACTTCCATTTCTCTTGATGTCAAATCAAGTTCTGTTGGGTCGATCTGTAGCGATTTATGATTATTTTTATCAATCATTTTCTGTAGGAGCTGCATGGATATTTCCTCACATAGATAGCGGCCACCTTTAGCAATATGATTGATGCAGAACACCAGCTCATCTGAAGCGACATTCTTCACCAAGTATCCTTTGGCACCTAATTCGAAAGATTTGGTGACATGCTGTTCACAGTTCAGCATGGTCAGTACAACCACTTTAATATCCGGAAACTTCTCGTTCACCTCAGCAATCAACTGAATCCCATCCATATCATTCATACTTAGGTCCGTAAGAATAATATGGGTATCCAAACCTGCATATAATAAATCCAACACTTCCTTTCCATTGTTCACATCAGCCACCACCTCAAAATTAGGTTGGGAGTCTAACAACAATTTTATTCCATTCCTCACCACAAGATGATCTTCTGCTAATAATATTTTCACTTCTGCCATTTCTAATCCTTATTTAACGTTACTAACACCGACGATCCTTTGTCTGAACTTATAACTGATAATTTTCCCTTATATAAATCTGTTCTGTTTTCTATCGTGCGAAGGCCGCTACCCATCCGCTTACTCTCTTTGAGATCTGAAGGAAAGCCTTGCCCGTTATCCTTAACTTCAATTTCCAATTGATCCTGTCCATTTCGAATAATAATCTGTACCCTATTTGCTGAAGAATGTTTCAGGGTATTATTCAAAAGCTCTTGAACTATGCGGTAAATAACCAGCTTCATATCTTTATCCAGTTCCTCCACACCAATTGGAAGACTCGTTTCTACCGTAAAATCAGGCATGGAAATGCGCTCCGTCATGGCAGTTATCGCTGCTTTCAGTCCAAATGCATGCAATACCGAGGGTACCAGATCAATCGATACATTCCTAACTTCATGAATGGCATCATTCAACATCTTCTTTATAGGACGAATGATGGCAGCATGTTCATGGTTTTCTTGGGCGAAATGCTCTAAGTTTAACCTTGTTGCATATAATAATTGGGCCACACTATCGTGCAATTGATGCCCAATCCGCTTCCTCTCCTGTTCTTGGGTATCAACAATGGATTTATAGATTTCTTGTTTCACATCCATCCAATCCGGATCCGGACAGAATTCCTGATCGAACATCAATAAACAATACATCACCTCATCCAAGCGATTTGTATATTTTTTGACGTAAGTATCCATCTTGAAAAAGCCATTTCCCTTCCTATTGATAAAATGAAGATGAAGAAGTAAGGGCGATTTGATGGAATCCCGATTCTCGAATATGGATTTTAATTTGAGTGCATCCTCTGAATGTAAAAACTCGTAGATACTCCTACCGTACGACTGTGCACTGGATTGAGAAAAGATCTCTGTAAACTTTTCATTAACCTTATTAACTTGGAAAAAACGATCTAAAATGATGATAGCGAATGGACCATCCTTAAAAAAGATATCAAAACATAATTCATCTCGCTCAGATTCATCTTCAAACAAGGAATATTGACCCTTGTTTGCATTTTCATTCGTAAATTCGTTTTCCGAGGTTTGCATGATTTTCTTATTAATAATTATTGAAAAGATTCAAATAATTAACATATAGGTTAGATGTAGTGAATTTGATTACCCCATCTGGATGAATTTTAAGAATAGGTTATTCTCAAAAAACCATTAAATTTAAGCAATAATATTCTTTTCTCCTTAACCCCATGATTATGAATAGGTATTTACCATATATAAAAACATATTTCAGGTATTTTGCTCCTATATTTTATTGAAATACGTAAATATTAAGGAACAATCTTATTCAAAAAAGGTTGTATAACTTTTTTCTATCGTATAAGTACCCATTTTACAGAGGGAACCCGTTTTAGCAAAACATACTCAATTTCAATACGTTATATTAAGTACAATTGAACTTAAAATCGCTCATCATGAAAACGCAAATTGAACATGTTATCCTCGAAAACTCTCCCGTATTAAAAAGGCTCGCCAATAACTTCACAAAGGATCCTTCCGAAAAAGACGACCTGGTACAGGAAACTTTTATCCGATCTCTTAAATCTTTGGAAAAGTTCATTAACCATCCGAAACTCGTTTCTTGGTTATATGTCATTATGAAAAACATTTATTTGAATAGGTACCGACGTGATAACATACATCGAATTGCGGAAAAAGAAATCTCCTATACACAAAATATGTCCAGCAGCACCAAGAATCAAGCGGAATCAAAATTTGTGGTCAATGATATCCATAATTCAATGAAAACCTTATCAGATGAAAATTATAAAATTTTCAGTATGTACCTAGAAGGCTTCAAATACCACGAGATTGCTAGTTATATGGCTATAAAAGAGGGAACTATAAAAACGAGGATTCATAGTATCCGTAAGGTGCTAAAGAAAAAATTAGGTGTTTACACGCCATAATTTTCCCAGGGAAGGCTGAAAAACAAACCATTTTTCAATTTAGATGTTTAATACTCAATCTATAAATTATTAATATTTCGAGTATGAAAAATATGTTGATTTTAAAAACGCGCGCATTAGCATTAATTATGTTTGTTTTGATGTCTGTTCAGGCATTTGCGCAAGAAAAAGGTCTAGACATCAACGTTGATGTAGACAAAGGCGACAGTAATATGTTCGCACAACCTTGGGTTTGGATAGTTGGAGGAGCAGTATTTATTTTATTATTAGTTGCGCTACTAAGAGGTGGCAGCAAAAAATAATACCCATAAATGTTCAGATTTATATGAGAGAGGTGTCCGAAAGGGCGCCTCTTTTCTTATATTTGAAAATGTCTACATCAAATCTACTACAACAATTGGAGAACAAATCCATACAATTCAAGGATGTTATAAACTATATAGAACAGCATTACGAATATAGAGCGTCTTCCTTTATCAATGGCAACCAGGACAATGCAGCTGATCAGAACCAAGGTTCTGCCAAAGTACTTTCCTATGCTAAATTGAACAACCTTTCTAAGGAAGATACCTTAAAATTGTTTGCCGAACACTATGAAGAAGTCTTGGCAAATCCTCAAGGCACCGACCACCAGAATATCCGTCAATTCATGGAACACGGTTGGGATAAAGTTTCCTTCGAAATTGAAGTTCTGAAACCCCTATAACCACAATTACTTTGCGGCTGTTAAGCCCTTTTTATAGGTAGCGATTGCTCTTTCTCGTGCAAAACCATGTTCTACCATGGGGCTAACAGTTGTATAGGCTTTTTCGTCTAACCACTTATGGATATACTCGGCCTGCTTATCGAATTTCTGTTGTTGAATACTGGGGTTAAAAATCCGAAAATAGGGCGCGGCATCACAACCGCATCCAGCCGCCCATTGCCAGTTACCGTTATTGGATGCTAATTCATAATCATTAAGTTTACTCGCAAAATAGGCTTCCCCCCATCGCCAATCGATCAACAGATGTTTTGTCAGAAAGCTAGCCACCAACATCCTCACTCTATTGTGCATAAAACCTGTACTGTTCAGTTCTCGCATTCCTGCATCAACTAAGGGATAGCCCGTTTCGCCGGCACACCATAAAGCAAATTCTGCAGGATTATTTCGCCACGAGATCTGATCATATTCTCGTTTGAAACTTTCATGGACCACCCTGGGAAAATGATAGAGGATCTGCATAAAAAACTCCCGCCAAATCAATTCCGAAAGCCAAGTCGCATTATTTTCCAAAGCAACCTTAACACATTCCCGAATGCTGATGGTTCCAAACCGAAGATGTATCCCGATTTTTGTGCTGCCATCCTGAGCCGGATAATCCCGAAGCTTATCGTATTGCTGGATCTGCTCCAAATCTATAATAGGTTCGGAATACTCCATATCGGTTTTTTGGAAACCCAATTCCTCTAGGCTGATATAACGTTCATCTTCAAATGTCAAGAGATTTTCCAGTTTTGCTTGATGGAAATCCAATCCTTCCTGATCCAACTTCATGCGCCATCTTTTCGCATAGGGAGTATAGACCGTATAAGGGTGGCCATTGGATTTCAACACCTCATTGCCTTCAAAAATAACCTGGTCTTTAAAGGATTTCCATTTGATCTGATCGTTTTCCAACAATGAAATTATTTCCTGATCCCTCTTCAGGGCATCCGGTTCATAGTCCCGATTCCAATACACCTTTTCTACTCGATATTCAGCTATCAAATCTTTGAATATCGCTAAGGGATTTCCGTGAAAGACCTTCAGACTGGAACCCGATTTTTGAAATGAAGCTTTTAAAGCAGCAACTGCTTGATGTATAAAATCCACTCGACGATCATAGGGATCTTCCAACCGTGATAATATATCCGTATCAAAAATAAAGATGGGTAATACAGGTAAGCCGTCTTTTAGGGCTTCAGATAAACCTACGTTATCTGCTATTCTTAAATCTCTCCGAAACCAAAAAATATGAATAGGCGATGCTGAATCCATGAATGCAAGTTAACTTATCCGGAGAATTTATCCAACATATCCATCGATGGAACAAAGAACAGAGCACCGGTTACAGCTGTACTAAAATCCAATATCCGGTCATAATTTCCTGCTGGGTTTCCAATGAACATCTGGTTCAACATTTTCTCCACCGTACTGAAGGTGCTTGCATAACAGATAAAGAAGGTTCCCATTTCATTGCTTGCGACATTCCCAAAAGGCATATTATCCCGAACCACTTTCAGATCATCCCCAACATTTGCCAATGCACTATGGGAATTCTTCGGTTTTTCAGCATCGGTCATTTCGATATCATTGGCCTTTGAACGTCCAATTACCTTTTCCTGATCATGGATTGGAAGATCATTCCAGGCTTTTAGGTTATGGATATATTTCTGAACAAAAAGGTAGCTCCCACCCTTGCAGGTCGGATCTTGTTCATCAATAACAGCAAAATATTCCCTTGCATCACCATGTGGATTCTCCGTACCATCCACAAAACCCAAGATCGATCGGCTGTCCCAATATCGAAATCCCTGGACTTCCACAGTACAATCTGCAATGGGTGCCATAAAACTGGAAATCTCTGCCGCCATATCATAGGCATAGCTCTTTTCATCCGAACGGATATGAAATTGAATATCTCCGCCTGTGGCAACAGCGGTATGCTTATTTCCCTTAATTTCTTGGAAAGTTTTCAGCTCTTTGGGTAAGGGATTCGGTAGGTTCAAATACTTCCAGGCATCATATCCTATTCCCATGACGCAACTTGCTTTGCGATCTGGAAACCTATTCTGGGAAGAATGATTCAGATTGATAACCAAGGCACAGATCCGCTTGAATCCATCGATTATATGAGATTTTTCTACATCAGTTTTGAATACCCAAGTAAGGAAGAAGGTGTTATTGTTAGGATAGTCTGTGACATTCTGGGCATTATTTTTAATAGCTTGTGATTTTTGTATCATAATTAGTGAAAATTATGATGGAATGTACAAAAATTTTTAGAGGTTTACCAATAGGGAAATGCCCGAATGTTTTCCATCATAGGTTGGAACTAATAAGTAATTTCCTGGAATTATCCGTTTTTGCTTATCTAACATGGGTAGCATCCAATAGGCTATCTTCGTACTCATGATACCAATTCCCGCTCCCATGGCCACATCACTCAACCAGTGTTTATTATTGTACATTCTAAAAAATCCGGTTCCTGCAGCTACTGCATAACCTGCCACGCCATACCATAGCGAACGATCATGGTATTCCTGCCACAACAATTCTGCCCCTACAAATGCAGTTGCCGTATGGCCAGAGGGAAAAGAATTCTGTGCGGAACCATCGGGCCGCATGACCGGCATGGTCTGTTTCATTAAGTTAACCACGGAACCCATAATAATATGTGAAACAGACCCTGTGAACAATCGCTGTTTAAGATTATGTTTTGCCGGGATACCTGCATATTCTAAACCCAAAAAAGCGGCAGTCGCCATATATTGTGAATAGTCATCCACGGGAAACTTTTTAGGATGATTCCTTTGAAGTTCCAACTTTATATTCATCACTTGCGATCTAACAACGGGATTCTTAATGGACATCAGTCCATAGGTCATAAAAACGGTTGGAGCTACATATTCAATTCGGAATACCTTATGATGAAATCCATACCTTGGTTGGGAATAGTTTTCAGATAAAGAATCTATTTGAGCGACTGCAACAGGCAAATCGATACAACATAATCCTAAAGCTATAAAAGCTTGCTTAATGATAATAGAAGATTTCTTTAACAGCCTATTCATATTTATTAAACACGACTAATTAAACTATAAATCAAATATAATATCATTTAACATAAAACGTATGTCTTTACATGCTAAATATTTAAAAAAGTTGGTAGCTAAATGCGCTTTCTTGGTTCTTTGCCCCCACTGTGTAAGTACTATGCAAGTACTATGTAAGTGAGTTGTAAGTGCCTTTATACACTTACAACTCACTTACATGTCACTTACACCTCACTTCGACCAAGAACCTAATTGGACAAAAAAAAGGCCGTATCTTTTTTTTGATACAGCCTCCTGTTTGTTCTTTATACGATCAATTCAAGGGATTGATCTTTAATTCTTCGATAAATTTTCCGCTCTGATCGTAAACACGGAATCTACCCTCCTTCTCGTCCATTTGCGCCTTGATCACATGCACATTTGAATTGATCAAAATAGGAAAATTAGCGTATTGATCTGGTTTTTGAATCCGATGGGTATGCAAGTGGCCACTCAACATGATCTGAGCGCCCGCTTTATTTAATATAGGCAGGAATTTATCCCTTAAATCTTCCATGCCATGCCACCCTCCTGTTGCAGGCATGTGGCAAATGATTATTTTATACTTGGCATTTTTGAATGATGGATTTTCAACCGCCTTGGCCAACCACTTGGCTTGTTCCGTCCGATAAGCATCCATATCCACTATTCCGCTGTATTCGATATCACTATCCGGTTTGTCTTCCCCACAGTCCAATACGATAAAAGCTGCTGGCCCTTGGTTGAACTGATAATATAATTCGCCCGAATTCGTAGGGAAATATTTAGGATATGCTACGGCAAAAGGACCCCTTGTTTCATGGTTCCCACGGGAATAATACATGGGCTTTTCACTGGCAAATAACCGGATAGCGGTGTCCATAAATCCGCCAAACATCTGTTCTTCACTTAACATGTTATCTAACATATCTCCATTGAAAACCACAAAGTCCGTTTGCTTTAAATCGACCTGATTGATCAGGTTTTTCAACAGCTCATTTTTACCATGAATATCATTGATCACAGCAAAAGAAACTGAAGATTTAGGGCTTGGCGTAGAAAATGTCAAGGGCTTCTGCCGATAAACATTGGTAGCCACTACATCACCATATTGCACTTTGGTACCTTCGTGTTTCAAAACCTCCTGGTTATACACCCTATACCGATAGGTAGTACCTGGGGTCAGAGCTTTGAGATTTACTTGGTGAACCGACCCAACATGTTTGAAACCATATTTACCGGCAAAAAATTTCGGTCTCTCCTGCTGATAAAAATGCGAACCATCATTCGGAGCAAGCTCTACCCATCCGATGGCATCCTTATTACTGGTCCAGATAATGGATACCGTAGAATCCGTGAGTGCTTGGATGTACGGCATATGACTGATCTTTATCTTCTCTTGGGCGAAACTGGAATTCGCCAGTAGGATCAGAAAAACAAAACATAGGAAATGGAGATTAAACTTCATTTTTTTAGGGTTTAGGATAAATGTTTTTAAAACATAAGCAATTTAAGAAGACTAATAGGATTTTCATAGCCAAATTATATAATTCAACAAGGCAGAAAGAGGAGAAGGACAATATTTTTAAATGGCAAACGCTATCTTAGAAGTGGAAAAATAAAGTCTTTGAATCAAGAAATTATGAAAAACCCTATGATCCTCCTTATTTTTTTAAGCTTGTTTGGTTGTGATGCTGCTTCACAGGACGAAGTGAATACAAAGGCCATTTTGCAAAAACTTGGTGTCTTGGAACAATTCCAACAAGCGGTCAAGGACATCAATCCTACTGCACTTAAGGAAAAATACAAAAGCATAAACCAACAGGATTTACAGGCTTACGAGGAAAAATTCTTCAAACCCTCTATGGATAGTTTATTGATCAATAAATTTGAATCGATCTTTTCTGAAAAGGAAATCAGCAAAATGCAGCATCAGACTTCAGAGGAAATCATGTCCAAACATTCCAAAAAATATGAATTATTCGAGTATGAATTGGAAATCATGTATGATGAACGATATCTGGATGCCCAACGATTAATATCCGGAGTTAAGGAAATTGGAAAGCCTGATCAGGCAAATCCATTTGCCTTTTTCACCATAGAAAAACCAAATGGCGTTTATCATGTTGAAGTATATGATAGCCAGATGCCACAGAACAGCAAATTCAATCCTGAGCCTTTGCTACCGGCTCATCACCTATCGCAAGTCGAATTTGTTGAAGTGGCGCCCTATTCCTTTGGTATATCCTTTCAATTGGCCGATGGAGACATCAAAAAGATCGACCAGTTAAAATCGGAGGATCCCAAGACCGTTTTGGCATTGATCGTAGATCAGCATCTGGTGAGTATAAGACAAATCGATCTTATCCAGGCAGGAAAGGCCTACCATTGGTATTCTCCTTGGCCAGAAAAAAACATAAAAGAATTTGCATTTGCATTGAAGAACGATTTATAAATAAAAACTATAGATACAATAGAAATAAAATACGGAAAAGGGGGGCAGAACAAAATGGCAAATATGTTCCTACTGTTAGGGGTTCTCGGAATTGCCATGGTGATCTTCATCTGGTTCATTGAAACCAGGGTGTGGCTCGTTGGTCGTGTGGTATCTATATTTGTCAGTTTGTTGGGTATTGGGGGTTGGTTAAAATTAAAGTTGGCACCCAAGAATCCCGATGAAACAGCTATTCGCATTTCCACCGAAGGGATTGAGGCACAGACCACACCGATTGCAAAAGCAGCCGGATTTATCCATTCAGAAGATATTGCGGATATCTTCTTGAACAAAAATTATATGGAGATTTTAGTAAGTGATCCCGACAAATATGCCGCAAGAATGAAGAATTTCTTTGTCAGGGACACGTTTGTTAAAGCAAAAAATGGAATAATCCCTATTTCCATTGCAGAGGTCGATGTGACAGAAGAAGAAATGAGATCCTACATCATCAAAATTGTACCAAAATTTAAAAATAATTAAAAAACAAATTATATCCTCTAAATATTAATTTTTAAAAATTAACTATTTTTAATCCACAATCTCCTGTTATAAACACATTTTATTCTTTATATGAAATAATTATAACTCATTAATGCAATCGTTTCCGTTGATTTCGTTTGATTAAACAATTCTTATCGTCTACATTGGATGCAAATTATAGCACTAAAGCAAATTCTAAATTTTCATCCAAAAAAATTATTGTAATCAAACACCAACAATGAACAATTTACGATTCAGAAAACCAATTAAACCAAATAGGCTAAATTGGAAAATTGTTCTGTTTTCCTCAAATGGAAGAACTTTCAACGAAAGAATGTACTTCTTCCCTATCCCTATCGAGGATTTGGTATTAAATAAAAACCTGGAACAGAATCCAGGTTGGGAAAAAGCTAAATAAAAATATTCGGGTAAAATATTTTTGTTAAGTAAATGGGAAGCCGTATCGTGGAAAACCGATACGGCTTCTTCTTTGGAATATTTTTTATTTTTTAGGTTTAGATCCCATCAAAAAGCTGAGCTCTCCTCCTTTTATGATATCCTCATGGTTGATCAAGAAATCCTTAATCTCTGTACCATTCCACAGGACTTTCTGCACATATACATTCTTCTCCGACTGGTTCTTGGCCAGGACTTTCAAAACTTTTCCATCGGATAATTTTACTTCGGCTGATTTCACCAATGGACTACCGATCCAGTAAGCTGTTGAACCTGGAGATACCGGATAAAAACCTAAGGAAGTAAACAGATACCAAGCACTCATCTGTCCACAATCGTCATTTCCACCCAATCCTGCAGCTCCATTATGGTACTGATTTCGAATAATCTGCCTTACACGTTCTTGCGTTTTCCAAGGGCTTTTGGTGATATTATAAAGGTAGGCTACATGGTGCGAAGGTTCATTTCCATGCACGTAATTTCCGATGATGCCTTCTCGAGTAATATCCTCGGTATGCTCAAAGTACTTATCTGGAAGGTGCATAGTAAACAAGGAATCAAGATAGGTTTCAAAACGTTTCTGTCCGCCCATAACCTCCATCATTTCCTTTGGCTGATGGGGCACATACAGCGAATAATTCCATGTATTCCCCTCGATGAAGCCTTGACCATGGGTCTCCAGTACATCGAATTTCTCCCTGAAATTCCCCTTACTATCCTTTGGACGCATAAATCCAATCCGCTTATCGTATAGGTTCTTCCAATTTTCTGCTCGTTTAGAAAATTCGGCTTCAATATCCGCTTTTCCTAATTTCTTCGCCAACTGCGCGATACACCAATCATCATAGGCATATTCCAGGGTATTGGAAACCGATGTCCCATTTACATCATCCGGAACATAGCCCAGATCCATATATTCACCGATTCCTTCATACCTTCTGGCCTTCGCAGTCTGTACGCAAGCAGCCAAAGCAGCTTCTGCATCGCCTTGGTAAACACCTTTCATGATGGCATCCACGATCACAGAAACCGAATGATAGCCACTCATACACCAGTTATCATTGGCATAATGCGACCAGATCGGAAGCATCTTCAGCACCGATTGATCATAATGTGCCATCATCGATGAAACGATGTCTGCATTCCTTTTTGGATCCACTAAATTCAACCAAGGATGGAAAGCCCTAAAAGTATCCCAAAGCGAGAAAGAAGTGTAGTTTACAAATCCTTCTGCCTTATGGATTTCTTGATCCAACCCTTTGTACTCACCATTACTGTCCATATAAACCGTAGGCATCAGGTTAGCATGATAAACCGAGGTGTAGAAATTGATCAGATCTTCCTTATTCAACATATCCACCTTGAATTTCCCCAATTCCGCTTCCCAGGCCTGCTTTCCTTTCGTTACTACTTGGTCAAAGTTCCAGTTTGGGGTTTCCAATTCCATATTGGTCAATGCATTCTTCATGCTTACGGGGCTCAGAGCCACTTTCATCATGATCTGCTCGCCTGCTTCGGTATCAAAATCCAAATGCATTTTGATGTTATGGGCAGCTAGATCAGGGAAATTATCCTGTTGATTGAATTTACGCCAAAAGCCTTTGTACTGCACGTTGCTATCAAAATATTTGGCACCATAGTTCTTAAAAGCCTTCGAAGTTTTTATCGCGAAATAAACGGTCCTCGTTCTTGCCCATCCGTTGGTTTGGCGAAAACCGGTGATGGTTGAATCGTTCAATACCCGAACGACTGTCCACACGTTTTTCCCATCGTAATTGTAGATTCCGGATGTAAGATCCAATACCAGATGGGATTGCTTATTGGAAGGGAAAGTATAACGATGCATGCCTACCCTGGTACTCGTTGTCAACTCGGCCAAAATATTATGTTTATCCAAGCGTACTTTATAATAGTTGGTTTCCGCCACTTCATTGTCGTGGCTGTATGGCGAGCGGTATCCATCCTGAGGTCTATCGGCCGTACCAGGGTTCAGCAAAACCTTACCTTGGCTCGGCATCACCAGGATATCCCCCAGATCCGAATGTCCGGTGCCACTGAAATGGGTATGGCTAAAGCCAACGATTGTAGGGTCATCGTACTGATAACCTGCACAATAACGGTAGACATCTCCCGTATATTTGCCGTCGACGGAGTAAGGAATGGTATCGGTATCTGGGCTCAATTGAACCGCCCCAAAGGGCACCGTGGCGCCGGGGAAAGTATGCCCCATCTTTGCTGTCCCGATCAAAGGCTTCACATATTGACCTAAATTCGCTTCCTGGGCGGAAGAAAAAGCAGGTAGCATCAGCACGGCAAATAGAAATCTCGATATTCTTCTGTGTATGTTCATAATAAATTGCTTTAAATAGCAGGATTAGCAGCATATGCCTCCCATAATTGATCAATGGTCTTACCTGTCTGTTTTACCCAAAAATCTGGAGTATAACTTTTTGAGCGCATTGCCAAATCAAGGTTTTTCATGGTGTTCTTTTTTACTTTCGTTTCAATCCAATTAAAAAAACGTGCCGTGATTCGGTAGGAATCGGTGTATTTGTGCTTTGGGTTATATTCCGGCAACCGCCAATTCCCTTCCTCATTGGCAACACCATATTTAAAGCGCACGTAGTCGGCAATACCTTCGGTTATCCACCACGGCCCGGCATTATTTGGATAAGCCTGCACAATATGCATCACTTCATGGGTTACGACGTCGATATCCTTCGGATTCTTGGCAAACCAACCTGGACTATAGCGAACAATCCCTCCTGCCGTAGCCGCCACCCCTTTGTAGTCCGGATCAATAATAAAAGTAACTTCTTTGCGTGTATTCTTGTTAAATGTTTTGGCCAATTTCGGATAATTGGTAAAATAGGTGTCAATCAGTTGTTTTTTCAAGGCTGGATCAAAATTCTTTTCCTTATTGATCCAAATTAAGGTAAATCCCTTTTTCTTCAGGGTATCCACCTCAACTGCCACTGCACGATCTTCATCGGTACGATGCCAGTTCTGTGCTTTCAAAGGCAAACTGGATACTCCACAAAGTAATCCCAAGATCAAAATCTTGCTAAATGTTGTCGTTATTTTCATATTGTTTTTAGGTGTTGATTAGGGTTTATATCGTAAGAAAAGCTCGTTTTAAAGCTACTAAAACGTTAATTGTATTCTCAAATATATTAAAATTATCCTAAAAACAAAATAGGGAAAGACCCTTGGCCTTTCCCTATTTATTTACGGTCTATTGGTATTTAAAGCTTTCTCGACAGCTCGTTCAGCAATGATTTGGCTTTATTCAGGTCGGAATTCCATCCCTCAAATCGCTTTGGATTATTCAGTTTGGCGATAGCATTTGCCAAGGCTTCCATGGCTTCATGATCGCCCTTCTTTTGTAAGGCTTGTTGAAGCAGCAATACTTTTTCATAATCCTGGATCCCTTCCAGCATCCGCTCAAAACGGATCGAACTTCGGCCCTTCGGGTAGATGATATAGGTATCTCCAGCCGGCCAGGTCCGGAACCTGGAATCCTGCAAAGGGTTTTCGACCCAAGAATTATAGGCCCATCTTAAGAGGCCATAAAATCCAGAGGCCAATGCATACCAGCCCAAATAGGTGGATTCTGCCGGATCTGAAAAGGTAAATTGATTTGGAAAAGCATCCGAGCAACAGATGTAAAAAGTGGAATTCAATCCTCTGTTCCTACGATCGATCAGGTCCTCCAGGGAGGAGGGATGTCCTACTGCGATACTGATATCCTCGCTATCCGGATACCGTTGATAGGTTTTCTGGTTATCGGCATAGGAAATCCCCAATTCTGGAGCGACCCTTTTCATTAGGCTAAAGGCTGCATCCATTTGCGCACGCTCGCGTTCATCGATCGCAATATTGGTTCGCTCCAACCAGCCCTTACCTTGAAGATGTTTTACAAAATCTTTTAAGAAAGGTGTCCATAATTCTTCGAAAATAGGCGTTCCAGGCTTAGCAACTACATTGACTAGTTTACCGGAAGATTGATCCTGATAGTGAATCTCATTGTTCCAAGGAATAATGGAATAGCAATTGATCATCTTATTCACGCCCATATCCATCATAAACTGCACCCAACGATCAAAAATCTGATAATCATAGCTCCAAGAGCCATCCTTTTGTTTTGTCCACAGGATCATATCCTCATAAGGATCATAGGTCTGCACATTCCAAGGATCCTTATTCAGGGTTGCCGTAATCACCTTTTGTCCCGCTTCGGCCAAGGGTTTATAAATAGGTTTCATGGCTTCAAAATGTTCATCGCTCCACACCTTAAGCCCTTCTACCCTAGCCACTGCAGAAGGATGTTGCCATTGGTCTAGGTGGAAGGTCCAATCCGCCACCTTGGGCATCTGTACATTCAAGACCTCCAGGGATAAGCTTAATTGCTGGGTTTTCTGATTAGCTGAAGAAACGCTTACCCTTGCTTCATATTTCCCTGGCTTGGCGTTGGTCGGAATATTCACCGTAATCCAAACGGGCCTTACTGTTTTTGCATCCAGATCCATTTTGCTGAGGTTATCCAGCATATCAGGCGAAAGGGAGGAGGCGAAGTCTTCCGGTTTCCGATGGCCACATCCTGAAGCAAATTCATCCGTCATCACATAACGTATGAACCTTGCCGAAAACTGGTTGGAGGGTATCCTGGAATTGTTCTGGCCTTTAAAATCCGACACCTCTACTTTTAAATCCTTTTGGGAATGGGCAGACCAGATCAGAACCTGTGCCGACACACGCTCGCCTTTCCATCCGATAAGCGTTTGATCTTTATCTACGGAAATTTGAGGAGCTACCGATTTGGGATAACGCTTATCTATACTCACAAAAGAAGAATGCAATCCAGATTTGACGGCTGACCAATCGGAACGAACATCCGAAGTCGGATCAGGCAATTCCTGGAAAGTGGCAGGTACAACAGGTCGCTGCTGTGCTAAAGCAGGCTGTAACTGGCAGCTCAAAACAGCTATGGAAAACAGGGTAATCCATTTATTTCTAGCTTGAAACATAAGATTAGGTTTTAGATGTACATCAAGATACAGATTTCTTTTCTGAAACGCTACATGCAAACGATTGTCTATTTTTGATTGGATGCTAGGCCAACAGGGTTTCCCTGACCAAGATGTAAGCTCCGATCAACAGGATCATATAGCCGAAGCTGATCTTTAGGGATTTATTGGATACCTTATCGGCAAAGGCAAAGCCTATGAAAATTCCTAATACGGTTCCAGCGGTATAAAAGCCCAATAATTTCCAATCAAATTCCGCAAATTTCTCGATATCCCCTAAGACTCCGAAGAAGGAATTGATGGTGATGATGATCAAGGAAGTCGCTACAGCCTTCCGCATGGGTAAAAAGTAAAAATTCACCAAGGCAGGGATAATCAAGAATCCCCCTCCTGCTCCAACCAATCCGGTAATAAGCCCTACAAAAGCACCTTGTAAAATAATGATTTCCAAAGGAACCACATGAGCTACTTTAGGAGTCTCGATTCCTTTTTGGGCTGTCCGGATCATACTGATCGATGATGCCAGCATCACGAAGGAAAACACAATCATTAAAGCTACATTCTGTTGAATGGCATATGGACCAATATGTATAACCTCTGGAACCAAGGGAAGGATAAAGGATCGGGTAAGGAAGACAACGATAAGGGATGGCAGCCCAAAGCTGAACACCTTTTTGATATCGGCTTCTTTTTTAATAATCCCTCTTGTCCCGCCAATAAAAGAAGTGATGCCTATGGCAAATAAGGAATAGGTAGTCGCTAATACCGGGTCTACCCCCATGATGTATACCAGGATCGGTACGGTAAGAATGGTACCCCCACTTCCGATCATCCCGAGAGTGACCCCTACGCTGATAGCCAATATACATCCTATAATTAACATCCCCATGGGCAGCCTGTTCTATGCGAATTATTTCGTGATTTTATCCAATAAAGCTAAGCATAAATCCATGGATTTCCATAGAAATTGGGCTTGGATTATTTATTACGGGATTTTTCGGGCTCTTCATAATCATAGGGTAATAAGAAGCCCAATTTGGCATATGCTACCCCGTACCCTATCATCACCAAATTGTTGGTTGGGAAATACCCTCCATAGACATCCAGCAATATCCCTTCTTTATTCGGAAGAAATACTTCAGTTACCTGCGAAGCGGCTTTCTTTAGCATAGGATTTTTGGATTTGGCAAAGCGTTCAGGATAGATGATATAGAGATAGTCAGGAAAATCTATCTGGACTAATCCCAAGGCGGTATCCCTTCCTGAAATGATCTGATGGGGCTTCATGATCCCCATCAGGTAGGTAATGGATTCGTGCTGTCGGGATTGCGCCCGTAAGGCTTCTACATGGCTGGGCAAAACTTCTTTTTGGGAAGCATAATAGAGGTTAAAGTTAAAATTGTATTTCTCAAAAACCTCCTTATTGATGGCTTTCAATTTTTCATCCGCCTGCTTTTTAACCTCATTTTCCTTATGTACCGATTTTCGAACCACATAACCTTCTTTCTCCCAATCGCCTTTTAAGGTTTCTCTTAGGAACTTTTTGAAAGAGAGATCATACACATCTCTTCGTGCTTGGATATATTTTTTCTTACCCTTCCCGATGTCCCGGAAAAAGGAATTTCCGGCGTAGGAAAAGAATTTGGTCGTAAAGTTGGAGCTGTACCTAACCAATTCGTAGACAATCTCATACCCAAGGCCTTCATTCCGGATGATTAAAGGAGCTGTACAGGAAGCGGTTAAGATTTTCTCTTTCTGATTGTACCTGAACCGGACCACTTCGGGATTTAGGATCTTGGTCTGATCGGCATAATATCCCAGTCCAACCAATGTTTCTGTAAAATAACGCCCCCACTTCGACCATCCATCTTTGACATAATTCGTGACCACCACTTCCTCAATCTGGGTCGCTCGCTCTTTCATGGAGATTTCCAATTTCCCTTCTTGAGGAACTTGCTCTTGAACCGTTGTGGCATGATAACCCATTGCCGATACGGCCAATTCATAAACAGAAGCCTGAGCGAGATGCAAACTGAAATTACCGGATTTATCGGTGCTCGTCCCAATGGAAGAGTTATTGATATAAACGGAAGCGCCGGCAATTGGCTTCTTGGTATCGCCATGGATAACCGTTCCTACCAAGCGGTGCTGCCCCATTGCTGCAGGTAATTGAAGAATAAGCAAGAGGAGCAGGAGAAAGCGGTTCATATCTACTAATTTTCCGTAAATATAAATAAAAAAGCCTGATGGGCATGACACCTTCAGGCTTGACTAACAAAAATATAAAAGAATGATTTTTACTGAGCAGAATCTATAATGGTGGAATCCATTTTGGAGGAATCCAATTCTATCAAATCCTTATCGGGTTCATTAAGATTATAGCGGGTTGGATCATTTCCTTCAACAGGTGTCAGATCCGTACCTTCACCATCTGTTTTCTGGTTGGAATTACAACTAGTAGCAAACAGTACAGCGGCTGAAAATAGCCCAATTAAGGTTGATTTTTTAAAATGCATATTTTTTTCCTATTGATCTTAATATTAGAACACTAAATAATCCATATGGTTTTGTTTAATTGAAAAAACCCTAACGATTTTGATCATTAGGGTCTAATTTAGGAAAATTGGATAGGAAAGAATCTTATAGTTTTTCGCCGTGTTGAGAAACGTCCAGGCCGACTTCTTCTTCGGCATCTGTTACCCTTAGTGGTGAAATCATATCTGTAATTTTTAATAACAAAAATGCCATAACGAGTGTAAAAACAGCCGCTCCAAGTAGGCCTATCACATGGGCGTTGAATAATTTCCACTCACCAAAGAAAAGGCCATCATCCGGTATGGCCGGATTGATGTGCTTACTGGCAAATACACCGGTCAATAGCATACCGACCATCCCTCCCACGCCATGGCTGGGAAAAACATCCAGGGTATCATCAATTCTGGATTTTGTCCGCCATTCGATCACAAACTTACTGACCGCCGCGGCTACCGAACCGATAACTAGGGAATGTCCGAAGGTAACAAATCCTGCTGCTGGCGTGATGGCGACCAAACCGACCACTGCACCAATGCATACCCCCATTGCTGAAGGTTTTATGCCTTTGGCTGCATCCAAAAATATATAGGTCAAAGCGGCTGCTCCCGAAGCGGTGGAAGTGGTTATCAATGCGGTAGCAGCTAGGGCATTCGCTCCAAAAGCAGATCCGGCATTGAAACCTATCCAACCAAACCAGAGCATGCCTGTTCCTAATAACACATAGGTAATTCGCGCAGGGTTATGTTGATGATAGTCTTTGCCCCGCTTTAGATAAATTGCCGATGCCAAGGCGGTAAGTCCTGCAGACATGTGTACCACCGTTCCGCCCGCAAAATCAAGCACACCCATTTTGAAGAGAATCCCGGAAGGATGCCAGGTGGCATGTGCCAATGGTGCATAGATGAAAATGAAAAAGAGGCAAATGAAGAGCACATAGGAAGTGAACCTGATGCGTTCTGCAAAAGCTCCCGTGATCAAAGCGGGGGTTATAATCGCAAATTTCAATTGATAGATGGCGAATAAGGCAAAAGGTATGCTTGCGGCAGCCTCCCAAGGTTCATGTTCCAATACCTGATTGAACATGAAAAAACTAAATGGATTCCCGATGATCCCTCCGAGTGATTCTCCAAACACGAGACTAAATCCGAATACCACCCAAATTACCGCAACGACCGCCATACAGATAAAACTCTGCAGCATGGTAGAAATAACATTCTTTTTTTTGACCATTCCACCATAAAAGTAGGCTAAACCAGGTGTCATGATCAAAACTAATGCTGTAGAGGTAAGCATCCAAGCAATATCTGCATAATTATAGCTTGATGTATCATTTATTTTGGGTGTTTTGGTGAAAAACAAGGAGATTATAACCACCAAACCCATTAAAAGAGAAGGAATAATTGACTTTTTACCTGATAAAACCATAAAATTTAAATTAATTACATCAAAAATAGTTTTTAAATATTAAAAATGAAATAAAATTTGAATTTTATTGAGAATATTTTTGTTAAAAAAGGATTTTATTGACAAAAACTCATTAAATTTTATATTTCATGAATCCGAAAAAGCTTTGAACCATCATTTTTTGGTAAGTGATAAAAATACCCATTACAGAAATGGGCCTCTTCAAATAAAAAATATAGATTTTAAGCTTTGATTTATTAAAATTTTATGCAATTTTAAGATAGAAGGGATAAATCACATGGAAAATCTATTTAAAATCTACCAAGTTGACGAAAAAGAAGTGGAAAAAATTCATTCTTCCCTAAATGAAGCCCACCAGCACGATTTTGAAGAACTAATTATCGGTGTAAAAGGAAAGATTGAGCATTTTATTGATTTTAAGACCCATCAATATGAAGCTCCCTTCGTTTGTTTTGTTACCCGCGGAAAAATCCACCGTGTATCTCCTGAGCTCCTTGATGGCGAATGTTTTTACTGGGTTTTGCGTTTCAAGAGTGAATTTATACCCGAAACTACCTTTAACCTATACAGCAATTACCATGAGAATGCTAACCTCCAATTTAAGGAAGGCAGATGTTTTGATAGGTTGATCATAATCTGTAATCTGATCGCTGATGAAATGAGACAGGAAAAGCCATCGCTTTCCATCGTTAGAGAATTATTGAGCAGCTTATTTATCATGATTGAAGATGAACGGCAGAAACAGGAGCCGAACAGCTTGCAACTCTACAAAAACCAGGATACAACGTTTAAAAACTTCCTAAGCATTTTGGAGGAGAATTTCAGAAGACCAGAAGGAGTAGCGTATTATGCGGAGAAATTATTCATGAGCGCTCGAAACCTGAACACTATCACCCAAAATATCCTCCAACAATCGGTGTCCGAAATCATCGAAACCAGAAAGTTGATCGAGGCCAAAAACCTATTGCTCAGCACAGACAAAACCGTAGCAGAGATTGGCTTTGAGTTGGGATATACCGATAAAGCTTACTTCACGAGCGTATTCAAGAAGAAAGCCGGACAGACCCCATCGGAATTCCGAGAGGAAATGCGCCGACTGATTTCTTAATTATCATATCTTTTTTCCGAATATTCATACCACCCACCATCCAATTCTTGCGACCTTTGTATTATTAGAATAGAAAGGACAAAGAAAATGGATGATATGAACAGAAAACAATTCCTTGCCGCAGCTGCCGCCCTTCCCCTTACCGGATTGGCTGTTAAGTTAAATAGCTTAAATAAATTCGTTGATGAGCTGAATCATACGGCGAAGATGCCGGTGTTGTTCCTGGGCCACGGTAGCCCGATGAATGCCATCGAGGAAAACGAATTTGTGCAGGGATTTAGGAAGATAAGTCATGAAATCGAAAAACCAACCGCTATATTGGTTGTTTCTGCCCACTGGGAAACTAGAGGCACCTTTGTAACCGCTATGGAAAACCCAACCACCATCCATGATTTTGGTGGATTCCCTCAAGCGCTCTTCGATGTACAATATCCTGCGCCGGGATCTCCTGAACTTGCTCAGGCCGTCAAAGAGATCGTAGGCAGTAAAGAGGTTCATCTGGATGAGAAATGGGGCTTGGACCATGGTTCCTGGTCGGTCGTTAAACACCTCTACCCTAATGCGGATGTTCCGATTATTCAAATGAGCATCGATTATACCCAACCCGCATCGCATCATTATGCGCTGGCCAAAGAATTGGCGGCCTTAAGAAGGAAAGGGGTATTGATCATCGGTTCTGGAAATATCGTACATAACCTGGGCTTGGTTTCCTGGAAAAACCTGAACACGGTAGGCTATGCTTTTGATTGGGCACAGACAGCCAATGAAAAAATGAAGGAATATATCAATTCCGGAAACCATGCACCTTTAATAGATTTCCATAAACAGGGAAAAGAGTTCCAATTGGCCATTCCTACTCCTGAACATTATATACCAATGCTGTATGCTTTGGCTCTTCAGGAGAAAAATGAGGAGTTGACCATCTTTAATGATGCTGCAGTTGCTGGTGCTTTGACGATGACCTCCTTTAAAATTGGGTAGAAAGGCATTCTTTCACCGATTCTTCTTAAATGCAAAATAATTTCGCCGAAATTTTTCGGGGATTCACCGAAAATTAATGTGATTACGCCTAAACGCTATGTTTGGGCGTTGCTTTTCCATATACCTTTGAATCAAATAATTAGAACAATTAACCACAAAAAAAATAAAAAGATATGAAAACGCTAATCACTTTAATCGTAACCACCGTAATGACTTTTTTATCAAGTACATTATTTGCAAATGAAATGGAAGGACCAGTTAAATTTGCCAAAGTAGAAACCATTGTAGACCACTATATCGATGCTACCCTAAGAGGCAATATCGAATTGGTAGACCACATGTTCACCAACGATTTCTATTACTCTACACCAAACAGCCGCAGCTCGGAGAACATCAAGAAAAAAGCTATGATAAAGTATTTGAAATCCTTGAAAAATGTAAAAATGGAATGTGAATCCGATTACAAATTCATTGAGAAGAATGAAGATTGTAGCATCGTGCAGATCACCACGACCTTTGAAAACTTTACCAGAAACGATTACGTTACGTTATGTAATTCGAAAGATGGATGGAAAATCAGCAATGTCGTAGTGACTTACCCTATCAAATAATAATTCTTTAAATCCAAATTGTAATTTCTTTATACAAATTGTAATTTCTTTATATATAATCCAAAATCAGTTGTTTTGAGCTAACCTAAGGTTAGCTCTTTTTTGTATATTTAAACCAACTAAAACCTTTAATCAATGAAATCTACCTATTTCAAATCGTTACTTTTTGCCTGTTTATTTTCTTCAACGGCGCTCGCTCAACAGAACCCTGTTATTCCTGGATGGTATGCCGATCCGGAAGGGATGATCCTCAACAAAGAATATTGGATTTTCCCTACTTACTCTGCTCCCTACGAAAAACAGATTTTTTTCGACGCCTTCTCCTCCAAGGATCTGGTGAACTGGAAGAAACATGAAAAGGTGTTGACAAACAGTAATGTAAGTTGGGCGCATAAAGCCATGTGGGCGCCAAGTGTGGTCCATCATAAGGGTAAATATTATTTTTTCTTTGGGGCCAATGATGTTCATCAAGGGGAAGTAGGTGGAATTGGCGTAGCAGTTGCCGATAAACCCGAGGGACCTTACAAAGACTTGATCGGTAAACCGCTTATTAGCGACATCGTAAATGGCGCCCAACCGATAGATCAGTTTGTTTTTAAGGATAAGGATGGACAACATTACATGTACTATGGCGGATGGAGACATTGCAATGTGGTGAAATTGAGTGATGATTTCAAAAGCATTGTTCCCTTCCCAGATGGAACCATCTATAAGGAAATTACCCCGGAAAACTATGTGGAGGGACCATTTATGTTCATCAAAAATGGTAAATATTATTTTATGTGGTCAGAAGGTGGCTGGGGATTGCCAAATTACAAGGTTGCTTACGCGATTTCAGACTCGCCATTTGGCCCTTTTAAACGCATAGGAACCATATTGGAATCTGATCCAGAGGTTGCTACCAGTGCCGGACATCATTCGGTGATTAAGATCCCGAAAAAGGATAAATACTATATCGTCTACCATCGTCGTCCATTGGGCAAAAAAGCGGCGAATGAACGAGAAACCTGTATTGATGAAATGAAATTTGATAAGGATGGATTGATCATTCCGGTAAAAATGACGTTTACAGGGGTAAAACATAAATTGAAATAAGCCAGCCCTAGAAAAGGATTATTCGTTAAAAAAACATAAATAAATCGGTTGTATTTTGATGTCTATCAAGAAATTAAGACTTTCGAAGGTAGATACTTTATACAACCGATTTATTATGATGATGAACAGATTCTTAGCCTTTATAGCATTTACCTGCCTTACTTCTTTACAACTACCTGCACAGGCACAGCAGCACCAAGAGGAGATTGATCGATTAACTGCCTTTGCCAAAGTTGCAGGGGCCATTCGACATTTTTCACCGACCGATATGGTGGATAGCATTTTAATCTCACCTGGATGGGATGCCGTGATGGTCGAGGGCGTTCGGTTAAGCCGTGCTGCTCCATCAGAAAAAGCCTTAGCAGATTCTCTTCTTAAATTTTTTCTTCCACTTGAACCCTCCTTGAAAATGACCTATGGGAATACGATTCTTGCTTTACCTCCAGCAAGAGAAATTAAAAATAGGGTTGTTAGTAAGCAGCAAAGGGGGATGGACCTCTATAGTAATATCAACGGTGCTTTCAAAAGTATTAGGTTGAACAGAAGGTCCTTGTTATCCGATTTCTGGCTAAACTATTTTAATTTTGTAAACATTCGAATTCCGGATGGCCTTCAAGGCAAGCCTTTCCAACTCAAATTCTCTTATGCTACCGATAAAGATAGGTTGATCCAAACCTTCCAAAAAATGGTTTTGAGAGCCAGCCATCATCTAAAGGAAGAAAATGGGGTCTTTTACCTAAGCGACACCCTCCCGCAAGGGGCAACTCATTTGCAGATTGAAATGGGGATTATGGATGATATCGGAAAATTAAACCTCTCATCAGACAGCATAAGCATTGAAGGCAAGAGCTTTAGTATAAAAGAGTTGACCGATACGATGAATATGGCTAAACCACAATTCACCTTGCGGCTCATTGAAAACGACCAAAAAATATTCGAAGAAGAGAATCAGATTGGAGATTCTGTATCCCTTCAACTATCAGATCGATTGAAGATCAGTTTTCCATTGGCCGTTTATGCCGATGAAAAACACACCTACCCAAGACCTGTTTCCAATTTTTGGAATGGACCATATGTAAAGAAATTACCTTACCCTTTATTCAGTCCCGAGAACCAAAAAGACATGAATGTAAGGTTAGCTAATGTAATCAGTATTTGGAATATTTTTCAAACCGCCTATGTTTACAATACGTTATCTGAAAAAGAAGCCGAAGAACTCTTAAGAAACACCCTTGCGGAGGTACTAGCCTCTAAAGATCTATTGGAATATGATCTTAGCCTTCGAAAAATACTACATACCTACCAGGATGCGCATATCTTATTCACCAATCTCATCACGGAAGATCTGTATACCCATACTGTACCCATTACCATCATCCATGTCGATGGAAATTATTATATTCAGAATATCCATAACGACAACCTAAAAGATAAGATCCAAATTGGCGACCAACTGCTGAGCATCGATGGAAAAACCATCCCAGAACTATGGAAAACCCAAAAAGTATTTTGGATCAGGCTCAGAAGCTAATCTCATCGTTAGAGCGGGAGAATTCCATTTATTGTACGGCCCAAAAAACTCGCTGGCTAAGTTGGTCTTTATGGATCCCATATCCAAGAAAAAGAAAAAAATCGAAAGCATAAGGGATCACCAACAGCAAGATAGATTTCTGTACACCTCCTTCCTGGAAAGCACAGACAATAAATTGTTAAATGATAGCACCTACTATTTCAACTTTTCCAAGAATCCAGTGAATGATACGCTATTGAGGTATATTGATGATCCCCAGATGCATATTATATTCGATCTTCGAGGGTATTCAAACATCGATGTGGAGGAAAAAAATCTATTGGGAAGACTAGTGAAAGACACCCTCGTTTCTGACCATTTCTTAAGCTACCACATTCTTTCTCCAACGAATAAAAAGTTTGTGGTCAGAAAAGATTACCTCTTTCCTGAAGAAAACCACCCGCAAGCAAAATTCTATTTTCTTGCCGCCCAAGCTACCCAAAGTTCTCCAGAAAGCATTCTGGATTGGGTAAAGTTTGGAAAGATTGGCCCCATCATCGGAAAACCCACAGCTGGTGCCAATGGCGATATCAACATACTACATCTTCCAGGCGGAATACAGGTTTCCTTTTCAGGTATAAAGGTTGTCAATTCTGATGGAACTAAGCACCACCTGTTAGGTGTCCAGCCTGATGTGGAAGTAGGTTATTCTTGGGAAGATGTTAAAAATCGTAATGATCCCTTTATTGAAAAAGCCTTGGAAATGATTTCCAAAGGAAGATAATATCCGTTAAATTGCAAGCTATTAAAGAGGGGGTTTAGTATGAAGTTTGGACGAGTTGATGATCCATCATCCATTGATTTTAGTTTGCCGGAAATTGATCAGGAAAGTCAAGACTTTCTAAAGCAGATCAAAAATAAAGAATCTTTTCAGCTGTATTTGGGTTATCCGAAATGGTCAAAGGCGGATCTAAAAGGTTTCTATCCAAGGGGCACGAAGGATGAATTGCCTTACTACTCCAGCTATTTCAATGCATTGGAATTCAACGGTCCATTTTATAGGATGCCTACAAAAGAACAGGTCATCAAATGGAAGAACAGAACGCAGGAGAATTTCAAATTCTGTCCGAAGATAACGAATAGTATTTCCCATTATTCCAGATTGATCAATACCGACGAGAAGGTTTTGAGTTTTGTAGATGCAACGGTTTTCTTTGAGGAGAACCTGGGCATGGCCTTTTTGCAGATGCCGGAGAACTTTCGTCCAAAGAACATCGATCGCTTGGAGGACTTTCTAACTCGGTTTCCAAAAGGTTATCCCTTGGCCGTGGAAGTAAGGCATGAAGAATGGTTTTCTGATGCCCAGATCCTTAATCAACTCACAGAAATATATAGAAAGACCAAGAAAACCGGAATCATTGTGGATACACCCGGAAGGCGTGATTTATTGAAGATGCCCCTCACCTCGCCCACCGCTTTTATCCGATTTGTTTCCACCAATCCCATTCTCGATAAAGCAAGATTGGACGCATGGGTCATCCGGCTTAAGGAATGGAAGAACCTCGGTCT
The DNA here is from genome assembly GCF_037126265.1 of Sphingobacterium tenebrionis. Classification (NCBI taxonomy): domain Bacteria; kingdom Pseudomonadati; phylum Bacteroidota; class Sphingobacteriia; order Sphingobacteriales; family Sphingobacteriaceae; genus Sphingobacterium; species Sphingobacterium tenebrionis. The sequence goes on along the minus strand of NZ_JAYLLN010000007.1, from coordinate 14,793 downwards.
TCAAGAAGTTTATTTCTTCATCCACCAGAAAATAGACCAAGACACTACATTCCTATCCCAACAATTTGCCAAAGATCTCAATAAGGCATTAGGCTGCCAGCTCCCGGTTATTGAACCTCGGATCCCGCTTATTGAACCTCGATAGTAGTCCCTTCCTCCAAAGGATGGGAAACACAGATCAAACAACGCCCCCTAGCCACTTCATTGTCCGTCAATACCTCGTTATAATCCATCCGCACAGAACCTGCTGTAACCTGTGAAATGCAGGTACTGCACATACCGGATTTACAGGAATAGGGAAGTTTTAATTTATGTTCCAACCCAACATCCAGAACCGTCTTATTATACGGGATGGTCAACTCATGTTCCTGACCTTGGAATTTCAAAATAACCTGATAACTTGTCGTATCAACCGGCTCTTCTTCTTTCTCATCTTCATCCTCTTCTTCCTCCGGAAAAAAGAAGGTTTCTTTGCGGATGTCTTCATCAGGTATGCCCATTCCCAATAAGGTAAAACGAACCAAGTCCATATAGAAGAGTGGTCCACACATGTAAGCAAGGATTTTCTCCCCAGCAAGCACATGGGTTTTAACCAGTTCTAAGATATATTCCCTGTTCAATCGCGCCTTGAGAAGGTTCTTCACATTCGACCAGATAAATTCAATGTGCAAACGATCCGGATATTTGGCTTGCCATTCCAACAGCTCCTCGTAAAATATGGTCTGCTCTTTAGAGCTGTTACTGTACACCAATACAATCTTACTTTTGGATTCAGCAGTCAAAGCAGTTTTCAATATAGAAAACAAGGGTGTAATCCCCACTCCAGCAGCAAATAGAAACAAGGTATAATCGTTGGATTCAGAGGGTTCATAGGTAAACAGCCCTTGAGGCTCCATCACGTCGATCTGATCCCCTACAGCTAATTTATGGTGCAATAGTCGCGATATCTCGCCATTCTCAACCCGTTTAACCGTGATTTCATAAGGCTCATCCAAAACAGGGGAACTACTGAAGGAATAGGATCTCCGTACCTCCCTTTCACCAAATTGAAAAGATAAGGTCAGGAACTGACCGGCCTTGTAGCTTGGAAATTCTCCGGATAGATCGTTAAACCGTATAGACACATTTTGGTTTGGCTGTTGTATGATCTCGGAAACACTGAATTTGTACATGTGCCAAAGATAATAAAAAAAAATCCTGACCATTGCTGGTCAGGATTGCTTTATTGTTGTCAAGCTGATTAAAGCTTACGTTTTACTTCTACTTGCTCGAATGCCTCTACAATATCGCCTACTTGGATATCATTGAAACGATCGATGTTCAGACCACATTCGTAACCTTGAGCAACCTCTTTCACATCGTCTTTGAAACGTTTCAAGGAAGCCAATCTACCTGTATGGATCACGACGCCTTCACGAATGATTCGGATGTCGTTGTTTCTGTTGATCTTTCCTTCCAAGACCATACATCCGGCGATGGTACCCACTTTCGAAATCTTGAAGGTTTCGCGGATCTCCACCTCAGCAACGATTTTCTCCTCAAGTTTCGGTGCCAACATACCTTCCATCGCCGATTTGATCTCTTCGATCGCATCGTAGATGATGGAGTATAAACGGATATCGATCTGCTCATTCTCTGCCAACTTACGTGCTCCTTGCGTAGGACGTACTTGGAAACCGATGATGATCGCATCAGAAGCTGATGCCAATAATACATCGGATTCAGAAATCGCACCCACCGATTTGTGGATAATATTTACTTGGATCTCATCCGTAGATAATTTCAACAAGGAGTCAGATAATGCCTCAATCGAACCATCCACATCACCTTTAACAATGATGTTAAGTTCCTTAAAGTTACCGATTGCCAAACGACGACCGATTTCATCCAAGGTAATATGTTTCGTAGCACGCATACCTTGCTCACGTTGCAATTGTAGACGTTTGTTTGCCACTTGGCGAGCTTCCGATTCAGATTCTAACACATAAAGTTTATCACCTGCAGTCGGCGCACCAGACATACCTAAGATCTGTACCGGAATCGATGGTCCAGCTTCTTTAACTCGTTCTCCACGTTCGTTGGTCAATGCCTTCACCTTACCGGAATAAGAACCGGCAAGAATAGGATCTCCCACACGTAAAGTACCGCCTTGTACCAATACCGTAGTCACAATACCTCTACCTTTATCCAAAGCAGCTTCGATTACAGAACCAACCGCACGTTTCTTAGGATCGGCTTTCAGTTCCAACATCTCCGCTTCTAATAGTACTTTCTCTAATAGTAGGTCAACATTCTCACCTGTCTTCGCAGAGATCTCTTGAGCCTGGTATTTACCACCCCAATCCTCTACCAAGATATTCATCGCAGATAATTGCTCACGGATCCGATCTGCATTTGCTCCTGGTTTATCTACCTTGGTAAAGGCAAAGATGATAGGAACTCCTGCTGCCATCGCGTGGTTGATGGCCTCTTTTGTTTGAGGCATTACCGCGTCATCCGCTGCAATAACGATGATTACAATATCTGTTACCTTCGCACCACGAGCACGCATCGCCGTAAAGGCTTCGTGACCCGGTGTATCTAAGAAGGTTAATTTCTTACCATCTTCCAATTGAACCGCATAGGCACCAATGTGCTGGGTAATACCCCCCGCTTCTCCTTTGGTTACATTTGCTTTACGGATAAAGTCCAATAACGATGTTTTACCGTGGTCAACGTGTCCCATAACCGTAACGATCGGGGCACGAGGAACCAAACGTGATTCTGTATCTGGTTCTTCCAACTCAGCTACTTCCTCATCCTCTGGTTTGATAAATTCAATTTGGTATCCGAATTCTTCCGCAACAATGGATAAGGTCTCCGCATCCAAACGTTGGTTGATGGACACGAACATACCCAGGCTCATACAGGTTGCAATAACCTGCGTTACTGGAACATCCATTAAGTTTGCCAATTCGTTTGCCGTTACGAACTCCGTAACGCGCAATACCTTCGACATCATTTCTTGTTCCAATGCTGCCTCTTCCGCAGAAGTCGCTATATCATCACGTTTCTGACGACGTAACTTCGCACGTTGTGCAAATTTACCAGACTTACCAGCACCGCTCAAACGAGCCAATGTTGCCTTGATTTGATCTTGGATCTCTTTTTCCGATGGCTCTTCTTTCGCTACCTCCGGTTTTCTAGGACCTCTGTTATCATGGCGACCTTTGTTTCCATGGCGATCGTTCGGATGGTTTCCACCTCTATTGTGTGGTCTGTTACCACCTTGGTTTTGGTTTTGACCTCCTTGGTGTGGCGGACGGTTGTTTCCATCCTGTCTGTTGTTATTGTTGTTGTTATTGTTCTGTTGATTCCCGTCTGAACCCGCTCCTAATGGCTTGTTCGTACGCTTGCGCTTACGCTTGTTGTCGTTATTGTTTCCAGCATTGTTGGAAGATGACGCAACAGGTTTGTTTGGTCTTGCAGCCGGTAATTGAATCTTACCAACCACTTTAGGGCCACTCAATGTTTCTGAACGCGCACGAATCACATCGTCCTGACCTTGTGGACGATTAGGTTTTGCTTCTGTAGGTTTTACAGCAGGTTCTTCTTTTTTCACAGGTGTTTCAACTGGAGCTTTCACATGCTCCTCTTTTTTAGCTTCTATTTTTGGTTTTTCTTCTACCTTAGGAGGTTCAGGTTTTTTGACCTCTTCTTGAACCGGAGCTTTTTCCACAGGCTTCTCTTCTACCTTCTCTTTCACCTCTTCTTTCGCTACCTCTTTTACCGGTTCCTTCACAGGTTCTGGTTTTGGCTGCTCTTGCTTCGGCTGCTCAGGCTTTGGTTCTTCCGCTTTAGGCTGCTCTGCTTTCGGCTCCTCTTTCGGAGCAGGCTTAGCGCCACGCTTCAAACTATCCAGATCAATCTTTCCAACCACCTTCAAAGCAGATTGAGATTCCTCTTCTTTCTTCTCCTCCTTCGCAGGGGTATCAGTAGAAGTATTCTTGATCAAAATCTCCTTCACATCAGAAGGGGTTTCCTTCTCTTCAGTAGACTCATTTGCAGGTGTTGCGTTGCCTACCACAGGACCTTCTTCACGGCGGATCTTGCCAATAACAATTTGTTTTGCCTCGTCTTTAACAATCTTATCACCTTGAAACTCCTTCAAAAGAACCCCATACATCTCCGGGCTCAGTTTTGTATTTGGCTTAGATTCTACTTCGAATCCTTTCTTCACCAAATGTTCCACCGCGGTCCCGATACCAATGTTGAGTTCTTTTGCTGCTTTTAGCAAGTTTATGCTTTTACCTTCTGACATCTACTATCTATAAAATGTGTTTATTATACAAAAATATGTTTTTTTACATGGATTCAACAATTTATTAAAAATTGTTAAATCCATTATTTTCGATATTTCTATTCAAATTCCGCTTGAAGAACACGTACGATTTCACGAATCGTATCTTCTTCAAGGTCGGTCCTACGAATCAACTCTTCTTCTGTAAGAGCTAATACCGATTTTGCTGTATCTAAACCAACGCGTTTAAACTCGTCGATGATCCAGCTTTCAATTTCATCTGCGAATTCTTCGATATCCACATCCTCCTCTTCTTCATCGGTTTCACGGTAAACATCGATTTCGTAGCCAGTTAATTTACCAGCCAATTTAATATTGTGACCACCACGACCGATCGCTAAAGAAACCTGATCCGGTTTCAAATAAACTGCCGCCGTTTTTCCATCTTCATCAATCTTGATGGAAGTGATTCTTGCCGGGCTTAATGCACGGGTAATGTATAGAGAGTGGTTGGTCGTGAAGTTGATCACGTCAATGTTCTCATTGCGCAATTCACGAACAATACCATGGATACGAGAACCTTTCATACCCACACAAGCTCCAACTGGATCGATACGGTCATCGTAAGATTCTACTGCTACTTTCGCACGCTCTCCTGGTTCACGAACAATTTTCTTGATCGTAATCAAACCATCGAAAATCTCTGGAACTTCCAGTTCGAACAAACGTTGTAAGAACTCCGGTGCTGTACGAGAGATAATAATCTTCGGATTATTGTTCATCATATCCACCTTGTGAACAACCGCACGGATGCTATCTCCTTTTTTGAAATAATCCGCAGGGATCTGTTCTGTTTTTGGTAGGATCAACTCGTTACCATCTTCATCAAGAACAAGGATTTCCTTTTTCCAGATCTGGTACACTTCACCGATCACCAATTCGCCTTCGCGATCTTTATATTTTTTGAAAACTTCGTCTTTCTCTAATTCTAAAATCTTGGACACCAATGTTTGGCGTGCTGCCAAGATCGCACGACGACCAAAGCTTTCTAATGTAATCTGCTCGATATAATCATCACCAACCTCTAGGTCAGGATCGTAGCGATGAGCCTCAGCCAATTCGATCTCCAAATCATCATCTTCAGAGAATCCATCTTCCATCACCACACGCGTACGCCAAATCTCCAAGTCACCATTATCTGGGTTCACAATGACATCGACATTCTCGTCTGTACCGAAACGCTTACGGATCATACTACGGAATACTTCTTCTAATACCGTAATGACTGTAGGACGGTCGATGTTCTTGAAATCTTTGAACTCCTGAAAAGAGTCAATCAAGTTTATATTACTACTCATTTCTATTTGAATGAAATTAACACCTTAGTTTCCTTTATTTGATCTAATGGAAGTTCTGTCTGTACATCGACAGCTTTCTTTCCTTTTTCTTTTACTTTTTCTTCAATTACGATTGCCGAGTCAGAAACTGAAACCAATTTACCTTCTCTTTTGTTTCCGTCTGCTAGTTTTACCTTCACATTTCTGCCCACATTCTTCTGATATTGCCTAGGCAGTTCCAGTGGAGAATCGATTCCTGGGGAAGACACTTCCAAGCGATAGGCTGTTTCGATCACATTCTCTTCTTCCAAGTGGAAACCAACATGGCGACTTACCTTCACACAATCGTCAATGGAAATCCCTTGATCTCCATCCAACAAAATCTCCAGTACGCCATTTTTCAGAAATTTTACACTAACGATGAATAAATCATCTCTGTCTGCGATTTTCTCTTCTACTAACTCGATTACGCGATCTTCAACCTGCATATTTTAATAATTGAATTAAAAAAGGGGGCATACCATGCCCCCTTCCTTTCAGATGAAACAAAGGTAAGAAAAATTTTTCTAAATAAAGAACTAGTTTTTATCCACAACCGAATTGATGGTTTTCTGCATCTGTGCCATCATCGCCGAAAGACCTTCCAAAGTAGGCTCTGGGCTAGGCTCTGGAAACTCGGTACTAATAAAGGCCTTCGCCTTCCATACTTCAAGGATATCCGATGCATCCACCCAATAAGGTTCATAGGTCTTGTTGTCGGAAACCAATTTCAACCCTTTATCCTCTTTATATTTTTGTCCTATACGTTTGTATACTACCCCATCATTGGCTGAAACGATCACATAGGTACTTCCCGATTTGATATCGTGCCAATTCTCCACGTATTCCGCTACGATGATAGAACCCGTAGGCAGAGGAAGCATAGAATCCCCTTTGATTTCAAAGGCACGGTAACTACCCTGCTTCATAAACGGAAGCGAGAATTTTGGCAATTCCTTAACAAATTCCGGATCCGCATAGCCATTCAAATAACCAGCACTCGCCTTTACCGGAACCAATTCAATATTTTCGCGATCTTCCGAATCCACCGTTACAGATAATACCCGAAGGTTAGATGCATTACTTTTAGGCGTTGGTTTCCATTTCTCATCGATCTCTTCATTCGCCAATTCATCCATCGTCAACTCATAATATTCCGCTATTTTTTTTAGCAATTCATACTTTGGTTCCGCACGATCTTCCTCATAAGCTCCAACAGAAGCCCTTTTAATTTCCATTAAATCAGCAAATTGCTGTTGGGTTAAGCCTTTTTTCTTACGTAAAAACTTAAGATTCGATGAGATGTTCGACATAAAATATTTTCAATTAATTTTTGAATTACTAATATTATTAGTATTATTGTGCCAATAAAATTAGCAAAACATATTCAATTAACCAAATATTTTAGTTAAAAGCATCATGAATACCTATTATATCTACATCAGCACCGACGCGAACAGACAATTTCTTCAAGCAGGAATGACAACCGACATCCAACAAATCGCCTTGTTGAACAGAGTGGTATTTTTAGAGATGTACAGCAACCAAGCTGATGCAGAAAAGAAACTGAATGAACTTAGCTTTGGTCGCATCGTAAGGGAACGACTGGTTAGAAAACAGAACCCTAATTGGTTGAGCCTGCCTCTCCCCCAAAACTTGTGTCGCAACAAAAAAGCCGCTGTTTATGCATAAGCAGTAAACAACGGCCTTAATAACCTTACCTTAACCTCTTAACCTACTCATCGGTCAATCAATTTGACTACCATCCCGGTGCAAAGTTTAATCCGAAGGTTCCGAATTTAGAACGTGTTGGATTATTCAGCTGGATGGCATAGTAAGGCTCTAATATCATAGCGCCGAATAGATTAACACGAAGGGAAACCCCCGCACTAAATACCGGCATCGTTAAATTCTCTGGATATACCTGATAGGATGTTCCATCAGAAGTTTGTCTGGTCACCTTATCGGCATCTGTTTTTTGCCATACGATCTTCGAATCATCACTCCAAGCCAAACCTGCGTCCACAAAGAAGTTCAGATCCGAGAACAAGAATCCCGAAGGCAGTACCGCCAACTTTTCAGGACCGGTAAACGGCAGACGAACCTCAAAGTTACCTACCACCATTTTCGAGCCCGACAGATCATTGAATCCAATTTTAGAGTCCGCACCGAAGGAATTCCCCTCAAAACCACGAATCAAATATGGATATCCAATGTAGATATTGTACAAACGATCCGCACCTTCACCTATACGCATGTAGGAATACACACGGGCAGCCAGGGTAATCGGTTTGATACGGTGGTATTTTCTTAAATCCACGTTCACAGCCGTGAATTTATAGGTTCCGAAATATTGCTCTGCTCCTAAACGGTATCTAAAGCCCTGCAGCGGTGCTGCAATTCCGAAATCCGCTTTATCGCCTACAAATCCAGCGTTCACTTGCATCAAGGTAAAAGGATCTAGATCCCTTACCCCTAATGCCATGGCCGCTGTATCGTTTGGAACCCTTTCCCTGGTTCCATAATAACTGTATAAACTCTGCGTAAAACGATCTACACGATAAGAGTTATAGGAAGCTGCCCCACCCATCTCGAAACGATGGTTACGATTAAATGGATAGGCAATAAAAGCATCCGCCTGCGTCTGGAAAGAACGAACCAAATATTGATCGATTACGGGCTCTTCACCATTCCCTAAATTACGGTATGCATAATCATAAAAACCGAAACGATAAGGAATATGTGATAAAGAACCACCCCAATTCCAGCGGCTTCTTTGGTTGATATAGGCAACCTGCCCTCCAAAATCATAGATCTCTCCGTTGATATTGGCTGCTGCGAAGATCTGGTTATAACCCAGGATATCCGAGAACATCCCTTGAATACCTGAAGCAATACCCGCACCATAGCGTGATCCCACGGACATCCCTACGCCACTATTGGCCAGATAATCCAATTTGAATTTTGGACGATAAGGAATCTCCTTGATCTGGGAGTCTGAAATCCTGGCATACGCATTAAAATTGCGAAGGTTGGTGTTCACTACATTCACGCCTCTGCTTGCACTTGGAGGCAACATGGCCGCTTCGAAATCAACTGTCCCAGCATCTACGCGCAAAGGTTCAAATTCGGATGCATTCGCCCGATAAACCGTATAGGAATTATCTTTGAAATAAGAATAAACGATTTCATCATTTGCCGAAATACTCATGGCCGGAGAATATTCGGTAATACCCGAAATACCTGTAAAGAAATCCGTCATCCTATCCACCGCCTGGGTTTCGATATTATAACGGAACATATTCCGGAAACCATCACTGTTGGATAAGAAATAGATGTCCTTGCTGTTGGCCGCAAAATGCGGGTTCAGGTTATTTGCCCCAGGAAATACAGGAAGGTTTTCAACTGCCTTTGTCTGTAGATTGATCAGTGCCAGACTCATTGGGATATCCACACTACGTGAAGAAGATTCTAAGGTTACACGATCTGTACTGAAGACAATGTATTTTCCATCTCTGGAAAAACTTGGCTGAAAATCCGAATATTTATCATTGGTCAACTGAACCAATTCTTTTGTGCTGAGGTTATAGGTATAGATATCAGAATAACCATTCTTCAGACCGGAGAAAGCTACCAGATCACCCTGCGGCGCCCAGGTAATATTAGTGAACTCAGTAGTCTCCCCCATGGCGGTCAGATCGACCGTACGCCCGGTCTCCACATCCAAAATCATCAGCTTGTTCTTCCCTTCACTGAACACCGAAAAAGCAAATTTCTTACTATCCGGGGAAAAGGTTCCTGCGGATTCTATAAAACTAAATTCATCAATATCAGCACTTGTTGACCGTGAGCCGAGCTTTCGGATGATCTTTCCCGTCTGCGCATCCGCAAGAAACAAGTCGATCCCGAAGAGATCCAATTCGGATAGGAAGGCCACATATTTTCCATCAGGCGAAATGGCCGGCGCCACATTCATCCGTCCAGCATTCTTTTTGGATAACAATAATTGTCCGATTGGCCTAGAAGTGGTATCCTTGCCCAATCCACGGAAGGTATTTTCCATGGTGCTCCGCCATAAGGTAGACATCGTTTGGGCATCGTAGCCAAAAACACGACGAATGGCATGTTCATAACCATATTTTGCCGTCTCGATGAACAAAGGCATAATCACCGTATCCCCATAGGTAGAACCTACATAGGACCAAAAAGCTTGGCCATAACGATATGGAAAATATTTGTTCATATTTTCCGTCATCTGCCCTAAACTAGGGATATCATTTCTTGCATAGGCATCACGCATCCACATGGATGTAAAAGCATCCTTCTTTCCGATCGAAAAATACTCCGCCATACCTTCTACCATCCATAAGGGGATATTGGCCACACTTTCCAAACGGGTGGAATCATTTCCTTCCATCAATACCCGGTATTGGAAAGCATGCACCATCTCGTGGCCCAATACATGTCTTGTCTGTTGGTTGATCTGCATCACCGGCATCACAACCCGCTGTTTAAAAGCTTCTGTCACACCCCCCGTACCCACAGAGATTTCACCAGAAATAGCAGTGGTCTGTTGGAATTCAGGATGGTTGTTATAAAGAATTATAGGATTTTTTCTGGAAAAGGTATCTTGGAAGACCTGTTGGTGCAATTCGTACCATACTTCGGATTCTTTTGCCAGCCAATTCATCATGGAATCGTTCTGCAGGTAATAGTAGATATTGAAGTGAGGCGTATCAAAAACTTTGAAATCCAACTTCTTATACCTCATTTTATTCTGCCCAAAATACTGGGCATTTCCTTGCTGGGGTACTATGGCCATTAAAATTACCAGTATAGCCTGCAGCCCCAAAAACTTCCATAGATAAGTATCTTTTAATCTCATAACCAATAATTAGTACTTAAAAATAAAAAATCCGAACGACTTATTTTTAATTGTTTTCAGTCTCTTCTTCCCTTATTACCTCAGGCAGGGTTAACGTAGGGATTTCTGATGATTCCTCATTTGCTGTGGAATCCGATCCGGAACCACGGCTTTCCACACGTATCCGCGGACCAGGACAGTTATACGATTTGGAAATTTCCACCGTTGGCTCCGGGAATTTCCCCAAAGTAACGCCCAACTCGGGATGCTTATAAAGCTCTTCCATAAACACCGCGTAGATCGGTAATGCTGTCTTCGATCCTTCCCCATTCACGGAACTGTTGAAATGTATACTTTGTTCATCACAACCTACCCAAACTCCTGTGATCAAGTCTTTTGTAACACCCATATACCATCCATCCACGTAATCGGATGAAGTACCGGTCTTACCCCCGATTTGGTTTTCATCATCGAAAAGATCCCACTCCCAAAGAGCTTGTGAGGTACCTCCTGACTCTTCCATCGTTCCCCTAAGCATATAGGTCATCAACCAGGCATTCTCCGGACTCATCACCTGCTTCTGCTCAGTCTTGAATTCCGCGATCACCTTCCCATCCTTATCCTCAATTCGCGAAACCAAAATCGGTTCTGTTTTTTTCCCTTGGTTCATAAATGTCCCATAAGCACGCACCATTTCGAAAACGGTCACTTCATTAGACCCCAATCCTACCGAAGGAACAGATTCCAATTTGCTCTCGATCCCTACTTTATGGGCCATCTCGACTACTTTATCCCAACCCACTTCTTCCGTGATCTGTGCCGTTACGCTGTTCAATGAACGAGCCATGGCATGTCTTAGCGACAATTGCCTATGAGAAAAGGTCCAATCGGCGTTCTTTGGCTCCCAAATTTCATGCTCCCCTTTATTGTTAACAAATTCTATCTTAACTGGTTTGTCCTCATATTTATCACATGGCGCTTTTCCAGCATCCAACGCTGCCGCATAGGCAAATGGCTTAAAGGTAGACCCTGGCTGTCTCTTCGCTTGGTTGACATGATCAAACTTGTAGAAATCGTGGTTGATACCTCCTACCCAAACTTTGATCTCGCCATTATAAGGATTCATCGCCATAACACCCGTATTCAACATACTGATGTAATGTCTTAAGGAATCCATGCTGGAATAATTCACTTTTTCCATCCCATCCCAAGTGAAAACTTCCATCTCTTTTTTCACGTTCAGCTCCTCGAACACCTTGGCCTCATCCTTGTACTTTTCCATGTGATAGGTAAAAACAGGCAGTTTTTTGGCTTGGTCTTCCAAGAAGTTTGGAATGACATTCCCCTCCTTATCGCGCCAAGGATCTTGATTGCGCCATACATTATCCAATCTCCGCTGTAATTCATTCATTTTGGAATTCACCGCATCTTCTGCTATCTTCTGCATCCTGGAATCGATGGTCGTATAGATCTTTAAACCACTGGTATAGATATCAATTTCATTTTCCTCTGCCCATTTTTCCAACCATTTCTCTACCGCAGTACGCAAATAGGAATCGTTGGAGTTTCGTTGCTCCTGGTTGTTCAGATCCAGCCCCAAGGAATCTGCAGCGAATTTCTTATTCTCTTCTGCACTGATGTAGCCTTCCTTCTGCATCTGCCATAAAACGGTATTTCTACGTTGCAAAGCATTTTTCGGATTACGGATCGGATTATAGAGGGTTGTCCCTTTCAACATCCCTACCAATACGGCCGCCTCATTGACCGTTAAATCGCTCGGCATTTTATCGAAATACCGTACAGATGCCGATTTGATCCCATAAGCATTATTGCTGAAGGACACCGTATTCAAATACATGGTCAGAATTTCTTCCTTACTGTATTTGCTTTCCAGTTTGAAAGCGGTCATCCACTCTTTATATTTTGTAACAACGATACCCACTCCAGGAATTTTCCCTAGCAATCCTTGAGAATCCTTATAGCGGGTTCTGTAGAGGTTTTTTGCCAATTGTTGGGTGATGGTACTTGCCCCTCGGTCATCGCCTTTCAAGGTGGAAACCACCCCAGCAAATAAACCAATAAAATCCACCCCTTGATGTTTGAAGAATCGAACATCCTCGGTAGCGATTAAAGCATTGATTACATTTTTGGAAATACTATCGTAGGGAACGGGGTCGCGGTCTTGCTTATAATATCGGCCGATCAATACAGAATCTGCCGTAAACAGTTCAGAAGATACATTTAGGCTAGGTAATAGGATTTCTTTCTTGGTGGGTGAAGAACCAAATAATCCTAAAAAGTTAATCTGAACCGCACAAGTAAATAAAATAACGAAATATATAAGAATCAGCGTAATACGCAGAAATCTGTTTCTGACCCGTTTAAACATAGGGTAAATATGAATAAAACTTTGGAAATATCTACAGCAAAAATCTCAAAAACTTTACATGTTTGAAAAATTAACGAAATTTAACAAAACCAATTTTTGCATGAAGGGTTGTTGGGAATCAGTTCAATATCTCCACAAAAACTATACCTAAATACGGTAATTATTTCAATACTCCTATTTCATTCAATTTAAATACCTATTTTTACCATGAATATTAATCGGGGACATGTTAAAACAAACCTTACAACAGAAATTACTTCAGAAATTATCACCTCAGCAAATCCAGTTCATCAAATTGCTCCAGGTACCTACGGTATCTTTGGATGCAAGGATCAAAGAGGAGCTTGAAGAAAACCCTGCCCTTGAAGATGGTAGCTTAGCTAACATGAACGATCCTGTTGAAGAATATCCGGACAAAGACCCGGATGATGACTACAACATGGAAGAAAGCAACTATGAAGAAGAATTCAGCGTAGACGAATATATACAAGAAGATGATTACCGCGATTACGGTGGTGGGTATGACAACGATGATGATGAGAACCGCAAGGAAATCCCTGTCGCCATCCAAACGTCTTTCTTTGAAAACCTACAGAGCCAATTGGATCTCTTGGCACTTAACGATAAAGACTTTTTAATTGGTCAACAGATCATCGGATCTTTGGACGATGATGGCTACCTACGTAGACCCATCCCTTCCCTGATCGACGATTTAGCGTTTTCCCAAAACGTGATCGTCGAAGAAAAAGAAGTGGAAGATATGCTCAAGATCATCCAGGAATTCGACCCTCCAGGCATTGGGGCAAGAAACCTGCAGGAATGTTTAGCGATCCAGTTGCGAAAAAAAGACCAGGAGAATGCCATTATCCGCAAAGCCATGCAGGTGGTGGAAGACTACTTGGATGAATTCACCAAGAAACATTACGATAAGATCGAAAGGCAATTGGGTGTAAATTCCGAGGAGCTTAAAGAGATCGTCAATGAAATATTGAAGCTAAATCCTAAACCAGGTGATTCTGGAGCAGCAGCTGGGAAGCAACTGCACATTATCCCTGATTTTCACATCAGCAATAACGATGGGGTCTTACATTTGACCTTGAACAGCAGAAATGCGCCAGAGTTACGTGTTTCCCGTTCTTACCAAGATATGTTTGAACACTATGAGAAGGCGGAGAAGAACGACAAGAAAATGAAGGAGGCCGTTCAATTTGTGAAACAGAAACTGGACTCTGCGAAATGGTTCATCGATGCCATAAAACAACGTCAACAAACCTTACTGAAAACCATGAATGCCATCATGGAATACCAGTACGAATATTTCCTTACGGGTGATGATCGGATGCTGAAACCGATGATCTTAAAGGATATTGCCGATAAGATCGAAATGGATATTTCAACCGTTTCCCGTGTAGCGAACTCCAAATATGTGCAGACCGAATTTGGAACCTTTTTATTAAAATCCTTCTTCTCCGAAGCCATCCAAACAGAATCTGGAGAAGAGGTATCCAACAAGGAAGTGAAAAAGATCTTGGAGGAATGTATTGCCAATGAGGACAAACGAAAACCATTAGCGGACGAGAAATTGACGGAAATCCTCAAGGAAAAAGGCTATTCCATAGCGAGAAGAACCGTTGCCAAATATCGGGAGGCCATGAATATTCCAGTGGCCAGACTTCGAAAAGAACTTTAGAAAAATACAACGGTCATCCTGTAGGGTGACCGTTTGTCCAATCCTAAAAAAGCTATACACAAAAACAAAGTGTATGGAAACAATAGAAAGAGAGTTTGAGTTCGCGGAGCGGACCAGTAAGAAGCAGCCATTCGACAAGCGTCTGATCCTCCACATGCTGGATCAGATCGAACTTGGGGTCCCTCGCCGGGACCT